>JAJYHU010000040.1 GCA_021784615.1 Acidobacteriota bacterium
ATGATCACCACCGAACTGCCCGAGCCGGTCTCGGGAGAGTTCCGGACCACCTTCGAAGAACAGAACTTCGGCTTGCCGCTGCGGGACGCCCTCCTGAATCTTTCGGAACGAATTCCCCTAATCGACGTTCGTTTTTTTGTGACGGCCGTGCTGATCCAGAAAGAGACGGGCGGCAATCTAGCTGAAATTTTGGACAACCTTTCCCACGTGGTTCGGGAGCGTTTTCGGATTCTGGGCGAGGTTCGAATTCGAACTGCACAGGGGCGGATGACGGCAGGAATCCTGATTTCTCTGCCTCCCATCATGGTGATGGTGTTGCGGACTTTGAACCCCGATTACATGCGACCGCTGTTCCATGATCCGTTTGGGCCAATCGTACTGGCGGTAGCGGCAAGCTTGCAGATCATCGGTTCGATTATGTTATGGAAGATCGTTAATATCGAGGTTTAGGGTCAACAAAGGGGAAGCGCGAAAATGATTTGGGTTGCAACGGGACTTACATTTCTGGCGGTATTGGTCATCGCAGGGGCGCTGGTTTACGCCTTTTCGCCCGTGGAGCTGCCCATCGCAGACCGTCTGGCCAGGCTTTGGCAGCCGCTTGCTGTCCGGAAAAAGACCACCTTCCGCGAAAAGCAGAAGCAGACGGCGGCGCGCGTCCTAAGCGATGTCGGCAAATTCCTGCCAACTTCCACCAAAGATCTTTCCCATACCCAACGCCTGCTGGTGCGGGCGGGTTACCGGCGCCCGGAAGCCGTCATGGCCATGCGGGGCGCTAAAATCCTGATGCCCATTATCCTTCTGAGCACCGTCTACTTTACGGGCGCTTACTTGATGAACCCTCTGTTCATTCTGGCCTTTGCAGGTCTCGCCGGATTTCTCGCGCCCGACATGTGGCTGACGTGGAAGGTCCGAAAACGCCAGCACACCATTCGACTGGCCTTGCCGGATGCGCTTGACCTTCTGGTGGTCTGTATTGAGGCGGGCTTGGGACTCGACCAGGCTTTTATGCGAGTTTCTCAGGAATTGAGAATCACACATCCGGAACTGTGCGAGGAGCTTGACATGGTGAACGCCCAGATCCGAGTGGGCAGGACCCGAATTGAGGCCTTGCGGGAGTTGGCGTCCAGAACCGGCGTGGATGACATCAAGTCCCTGGTTGCCATGCTGATCCAAACCGACCGCTTTGGCACCAGTGTCGCTCAATCGCTGCGAGTACACTCCGACGATATGCGCGTCAAACGCCGCCAGCGGGCCGAGGAAATGGCCGCCAAGACGACCGTCAAAATGGTGCCGCCGCTGGTCTTTTTTATTTTCCCCGCTCTGTTCGTTGTTATTCTTGGTCCAGCGATGATTACCATTTATCGCCAATTTTTGCTGATGAAGAAGTAACGGTGGAAAGAGTCTTTGGAACACGCACGTTGGGAAGGAAAGGTAAGTCAATTTATTCCAGTTAGGGAGGAGAATAGACCATGGACGTAACAACCATTCGGATTATCGCAGGAGTCGCAGCTATCGTTGTTCTATACATCATTATCTGGCGCCGGAAGCGGCAGGCCTCGCGCGACTAGCTAGGAGTGCTGCTACCTTGAGGACGGAGCGCAAAACGTGGGCAACAATGAGTTGAAAAAGGTTTACGTGTATAACAAAACGCGCGAAACATTCGTCGCCACAAGCGCCAGTGTCGCTGACACGTACCTGAGCAGGCTCATTGGTCTATTGGGAAGAACCCGTAGGTGGGTGCGACCAGGGCAGGGACTGTGGATCGTCCCTTCCTATGGTGTTCACACCATCGGCATGATGTTCTCAATCGATTTGGTGTTTCTCGACCGGACCAACCACGTAGTGCACATTGAAGAGCACGTTCGCCCGTTTCGAATCTCCAAGGTCGTCCTTAAAGCAGATAGTGTGCTTGAATTGCCACCCCACACCGTCTTCCGAACCAGGACGCACGTTGGAGATATGCTCGAGATTGGACCATTGCCCAAACCCAGTCAGGCCTCGTCGGTTGCCGCACATGCAAGCTTAAATGGCGCTGCAAAATTCGAGACCAGCGTCAGGGCTTAAGGCCGAGAGCGGCTTTTTTTAGGCAGGCGGCTGTGTTTAATTCCACAGCGGGCCATGGGTCAACCCCGTCGGCGGTGTATTTTCTCTTCTCACCGTGGGGAGGGTAAAACTTAAAAGCTGGCCCGGTTGAGAGGAGATAAAAAATGGCTTCACGTTCAGCCGTAGTGCCGGTTGCCATTGTTGTTGCGCTTCTCGTTGCGCTTGCGATACTTGCGCCGGTGCTTGCCAAACGGCCAGGCCTCACCTGGCTGCCAACACTAAGCGCCAGTCCCAAGGACACCCACAACATGGCCGTCAGGGTATGGGTTAACCGGCGTTCAGGTTTTTATTATTGCCATCCCAGCAAGTTCTATGGAAAGTTGCACCCTGGCTTCTTTATGCGGCAGGGGTCGGCGCTTCAACGAGGTTATCGTCCGGCTGAAGAGAATTTGTGCCCCTAGGGGCCTTGAAGACGCTTTGATCCCCGGCAACCTAACCGTCACGGGGACTTGCAAGCAGGATCGGAGCGAAGCGGGCGCGGAGGCCGCCTGGGATGGGCGCAACACCTGGGAGAACAATCAAGATGCTCACCGCAGAAATTGCGATACCGAAAAAACTGAGCGATCTCGGCATCCGGCGCAACCTGATGGAAGAGTTGGCGGTCAAAATCCTCTACCTGGTGGGGGAAATTACGCTACTCGACCTGAGCAAGCGGATGTGCCTCAGCCTGTCGATTGTTGAGGAAATTTTCGAGCGGCTCCGCAAGGAACAGGTCTGCGAAGTGACCGGAATGCTCGGAACCATTCACCGTATCGCCATAACCTCCGGAGGGCGGATGCGCGCCCTGGAATATCTAGGGCTGAACCACTACAGCGGCCCCGCTCCCGTCTCTTTACCGGATTACATTGACAGGGTGCGCGCTCAGACCATTCGCGACGCGGACGTCCGTCCCGCCAATGTCGAAAAAGCCTTTCAACATTTGGTGATCACCGAGGAAACTCTGAATCAACTGGGCACCGCTGTTGTTTCCGGCAGGTGCATTATCCTTTACGGCCCGGCCGGAACCGGAAAGACGGCGATCGCTGAAACCCTGCCCAGCATCTACGCCGACCGCGTGTGGATTCCCTACGCAGTGGAAGTCGACGGGCAGATCATCACAGTTTATGACCCGCAGCTGCACGGGCGTTTTGAAGAGGAGGGCCTGGGAGATTATGACCGGCGTTGGGTTCTTTGCCGGCGGCCGCGCGTAGTTGTAGGAGGAGAGCTGACGCTGGAGGCGCTTGACCTGCAGCTCAACCCGATTACCAAATTCTACTCCGCCCCGCTGCAAATGAAGGCCAATAACGGCGTTTTGATTGTTGATGACTTTGGACGCCAGCGTATGCGCCCTGAAGACCTGCTGAACCGCTGGATTGTCCCTCTCGACCGGAGAATCGATTTCCTCAACCTGACGGGCGGCAAACAACTGGAAATTCCCTTTGACCTGTTCGTGGCCTTTGCCACCAACCTCGACCCCAGGACGCTCGCCGACGAAGCGTTCCTGCGGCGGATCCAAACCAAGATCAAAGTGGATTTTGTGCCTCCCGGCCAGTTTCACGAAATCTTCCGGCGCGTCTGCGATGAGTACCACCTCGTGTATGATTCAGGAGTGGTCGATGGTGTACTGAGTCTGCTTGCCGCGCTCCAGCAGCCGCTGCGGGCCTGTTATCCCCGGGATATCGTACAGCATATCTGCTGGGCTGCGCGCTACCAGGGCAAAGAACCCCACCTCGACGGCCCTGCAGTTCGCCAGGCTTGCCGCAACTACTTCCTATCGTAATGGTTCTCGCGCGCGCGAATTACTAACTTCCCTTTCCGGCCTCTTTGAAGCACTCCGCGGCGGCTCGGACGGCCTTATCGATATCCTCATCGGAATGCGCCAGAGAAACAAACGCCGTCTCAAATTGCGACGGTGGAAGGTAGATTCCCTTATCGAGAAGAGCCCTGAAAAACCGTGCAAAGAATGCCGTATCGCACTCTCGGGCAGAAGCGTAATCCGTAACGGGTCCTGCGGTAAAAAAGGGGGTCAGCATGGAACCCACGCGGTTGACGGTAAGGGAAACCTTCGCGCTCGTCGCCCCTTCCGCAAGGCCCGACGCCAGTTTGGCTCCCAAAGCTTCCAGGCGCGCGTATGTTCCGGGGCGCCGCAGGATTTCCAGAGTTTTCAGCCCGGCCGCCACCGCCAAGGGATTTCCAGAGAGTGTTCCAGCCTGGTAAACCGGCCCGGCGGGCGCGACCCTCTCCATCAACGAGGCCTTCCCTCCGTAAGCGCCCACCGGCAGGCCGCCGCCGATCACCTTGCCGAGCGTCGTAAGGTCGGGCTGGATGCCGTAAAGCTCCTGAGCGCCGCCATAAGCCACCCGGAAACCCGTGATGACCTCATCGAAAATCAGCACCGTTCCCTGCTCTTCGGTAAGCGAGCGGAGCCGTTCAAGGAACCTCGGGCGCGGCGGAACCATTCCCATGTTGCCCGCAATCGGCTCAACCAGCGCCGCGGCAAATTGGTTTCGATGAGTTTGGAAGGCTTCTTCCAAGGCCTCGAAATTATTGTACGGAACCGTAAGGGTCAGCTCCGCGAGCGCTTTGGGCACGCCGGGGCTATCCGGCAAACCCAGCGTGGCAACGCCCGAGCCGGCTTTAACCAGAAGGCTGTCGGCATGGCCGTGGTAGCATCCCTCGAATTTTAGAATTTTGTCCCGGCCGGTCGCTGCACGCGCCAGGCGCAGGGCGGAGAGAGTGGCCTCGGTTCCGGAATTGACCAAGCGCACCCGCTCGACGGAAGGAAAGGCATTACGAATCTCGACCGCCAGTTCGACCTCAGATGGGGTCGAGGCCCCAAAGCTGGTTCCCGTCGCGAGCACCGCGGCAAGAGCCTCCACCACCTCCGGATGGCAATGGCCAAGAATCAAAGGTCCCCAAGAGAGCATGAAGTCCACATACTGGTTCCCGTCAACATCCGTTAAATAAGCTCCCCGACCGCTGGCCATGAAAACCGGCTCGCCTCCTACGGCCCGGAAAGCGCGCACGGGAGAATTCACCCCTCCGGGCATCAATTCACTTGCTTGGCGAAAAAGTTCCTCGGATTTTTGGCGCACGAAATCTTCCTTCGGTTCAGTAATTAAGTCTCCGCGCAGATCGTCACGCAGATGAATTGCGGACTAAGATCCAACGCGTCCCAGCAGGGTTCCAGTCGTGACCTCAAAAAGCAGCTTGGACAAGCCAAGCAAAAGGCTGGCGGGAAAGACCCCACACAACCCGCAGCGATTGAATCTGGCAAAATCTGCCTCGCCGCCATCGCGCCCGCTGGCCCCACCACGACGTTCGCTATGGTCTCCAACCCTCACACTGCTCCCTCTACAGAAAGTCAGGATAGCACGGGATTTTCAGCAGCGTAACTTCTTATGACCGCTCCAAAGAGCAACAGCTTCCCCGTCAGGCAGCGCGGCTGCTAATAAGCCGCGAGAGGGCGCGCTCGGCACGGGAGGGTGCAAGCGCCGGTGTCGAGCTCCGGCAACTCCCGGCGCTTGACATGTTAGAATAAGTTTGTGAAACCCGTTGAAGAGAAACCGCGGCTGGCGGCATCTAAAATTCTTTCTTTGGAGCGCGCCTACGAATTGGTCGACGGCCTGAAGAGGCAAGGCCAATGCGTCGTTTTTACGAACGGATGCTTTGATCTTGTTCACCTGGGACACGCGCGCTACTTGGCCGCCGCAAAACAGATGGGAGATGTGCTGATCGTTGCAATCAACAGCGATCCCAGCGTACGAGAGCTGAAAGGGCCGGGGCGGCCGATCGTGCCGCAGGATGAACGGGCTGAAACGCTGGCGGCGCTGGAGGCGGTTGATTACGTCACGATCTTCGACAACCCGACGGTTCAGCCGGTGGTTGCCCGCATGTTGCCGCAGGTGCTGGTCAAAGGCGCCGGCTGGGCGCCCGATGAGATTGTAGGCCGCGCTGAAGTCGAAGCGGCCGGAGGCCGAGTGGTTTCCGTGGGTGCGGCCGCAGATATTTCAAGCACCGATATCATTCATGCTGCGCTCAAAGTCCACGGCTGAGAATCTTCGGTTTTAATGTCCTCCATCTACTCTTTGCTTCAACCGATTTTCGACCACCCGGCGCTTAAAGCCGCGGGTGAGAAGTCCGACGCAGGCGAGTTCGAAGCCGGAAGCCGGATTTCCATCTCTGGCCTCACTCGCCCCGCCAAGGGAATGGTCTCGGCGGTCCTCGCGCACCGGCTGGCAAGACCCACCATCGTGCTGACGGCGGACAATGAGGCAGCAGAGCGGTTGTGCCTGACAGCCGCCACCGTGCTCGGCTGGCTTGATCCTGGCGCCCATGCCGCAGCCGTTTCGCTGGCGGCTTTCGATTGCTCCCCCTACGAAGCCCGATCTCCTCACTCGGAAATTCTGGAGCGCCGCGCCGTCGGCTTGTGGCAGATTGCTTGCGGCAAGGCTCGACTGCTCTTTGTGCCGCTCGAAGCTGCGCTGATGCGCTACCGCGACCGGTCTTTTTATCGCTCGCTCGCTCTCGAGATCAAGGTGGGCGACGACATGGCTCCCGAAGATCTTGTCGAACACCTCGGACGAGTCGGCTACGAACTCGAAGACCCAGTATCCGCGACAGGCCAGTTCTCCAGCCGCGGAGGCATCGTCGACATCTTCCCACCGGAAGCTCCCTGGCCCGCTCGCATCGAGTTCTTCGGAGATCACATTGAATCGTTGCGGGAGTTTGACCCCTCAACGCAACGCTCCAAACAAAGTCGCTCATCCGTCCTGGTTCTTCCCCTGGCTGAAACCGTGCGGGCCGCCGGTTCCTTTGACAAACTCGCCAATGCGCTGGCAGAGCGCAGTTCCGGAGAACGGTCTGACACGGAGTGGACCTCCTCGTTCGCAGCGCCATTTCCGGGCTGGGAGTTCTATCTTCCCCTTGTTGAACCCCATTCAAGAAATCTCTTCTCTCTTTTCGATCGTCCGGTGGTTGTTTGGGACGAGCCCGATGAACGCCGGAACCAGTTAAAGCAGATGCTGGAAAGCCTGCATGCGGCCTTTGATGCGGTCAGCGATATGAGGCCGCAGCCGCCCCGGCCACAAGACATATTCCTGACAGAAGAGGAATTCCGAACGTCGATTGCGGGCCTTCCCGATGTTTCACTCACCGAGCTTGCTATCGAAACAGGCTCTGACGAGCAAGAATCTCCGAATGAACCTTTGGGCAAACTGGAGCATGTATTGAACACGCAGCCTGTGCCCAAGTTTCGTGGTTCCATCAAAGTGGTGGCTGAAAACCTTCTAGCGCGGCTGGAGCAAAAGGAGAAAACTCTGTTGGTGGTTCCATCAAGCGGAAAAGCCGACCGGCTGCTGGAAATATTTTCGGACTATAACATTCCCTTTCAAAATGCCGCGCCACCCCCGGAACCCGACTCCACAAGCGGCAACGCTCCATCTTGCCCGTCCAAGAGTTCAGAAGTCTATCCGGGCGTCCTGGTAGCAAGCGGGGAAATTGAAGCCGGCATGGTATTTCCGGATTTTCATCTGCTGTTGCTTTCCGAGCGGGACATTCTGGGGGACTTTGCCTGGGGCGCTCAGCGCCGCCGGGAAGGATCAGCCACATCTTTCCTGTCTGATCTCAGCGACTTGAAAGTGGGCGACTATGTTGTGCATGTGGATCATGGAGTGGGAGTTTATGAGGGCTTAAAGCAGCTTGAGGTGGCGGGGACGCCTCGCGACTTTATGCTCCTCACTTACCAGGACGGAGCGAGGCTCTACGTACCGCTCGAACGCCTGGACTTGGTTGAGAAATACCGTTCCGGCGGTGAAGGCATCAAGCCCAGGGTCGACCGTTTGGGCGGAACTGCGTGGCAGCGGACCAAAAAGCGTGTGCAGCGGGCTCTGCGGGACATGGCACAGGAACTTCTGCGCCTCTACGCACAGAGGAAAATGCAGGGTGGTATAGCTTTTAGTCCTGACAGCAACTGGCAAAAAGAATTTGAAGACTCTTTCCCATTCCAAGAGACCCCGGACCAACTGACCGCGCTCTCCGACATTAAACGAGACCTAGAAAGCCCCGAACCCATGGACCGCCTGCTCTGCGGCGACGTGGGATACGGCAAAACGGAACTTGCCATGCGCGCGGCTTTCAAAGTGGCCCAGGACGGCAAGCAGATCGCCGTGCTGGCCCCAACAACGGTTCTGGCTTTTCAGCATTTTACGACCTTCCGCCGGCGCGTGGTGCCCTTCCCTGTTCGGGTAGAAATGGCCAGCCGTTTTCGCTCTCCCGCGGAAATCAAAAAGACTCTCGCGGACGTGGAGGCGGGCAAAGTTGATATCATTATCGGAACTCACCGCCTACTCTCAAAAGACGTCCGGTTCCAAGACTTGGGCTTGCTGATCGTCGATGAGGAACAACGTTTCGGCGTGGCCGCCAAGGAGCGGCTCAAAAAGCTGAGAGCGAACGTGGACGTGCTAACCATGTCCGCCACGCCCATTCCGCGCACGCTCCATATGGCTCTCGGAGGATTGCGGGATCTCTCGGTTATTGAAAGTCCTCCGCAAGGGCGTTTGGCGATTCAAACAACCGTGGCCGCTTTCCGCGACAGCCTGATCCAGTCCGCCATCCTTCACGAAATGGAGCGCGAAGGAGATC
>JAJYHU010000220.1 GCA_021784615.1 Acidobacteriota bacterium
TCTTACGGATCCGTCCTACGCGGGCCAGATCGTATGTCTTACTTATCCGCATATCGGCAACTACGGCACCAATCCGCTGGACTCCGAATCCGCGCGACCTTTTGCGGAGGGGCTGATCGTCCGCGAACTGTCTGATCTGCCGAGCAACTGGCGGTCCGTCGAAACCACTTCAGAGTTCCTGGCGGATTTCGGGCTTCCTGTAATCTCCGACATTGATACGCGGGCGCTTGTCCGGCACCTGCGAACCCATGGAAGCATGCGCGCCGTCCTTTCAACCGTCGATCTTGACATAAAGAGCCTGATCGCAAAGGCCAACGCCTCGCCCCGCATGGTCGGGCTCGACCTTGCCAGCAAAGTGACGACCTCGGCGCCTTACGAGTGGACCGAGCCTTCGAGCGACATCTATCAGCCCGGCCCACCCCAGGAGACTGAGACTCGCTACCATGTCGTGGCATACGATTACGGCATTAAGCACAATATTCTCCGGCGGCTGGTCGATATGGGCTGCAAGGTTACCGTAGTCCCGGCTCACACGGCGGCCGCGGATGTCCTGGCGCGCTCGCCCGACGGAGTCTTCTTGTCGAACGGCCCGGGTGATCCCGAACCGGTCGAATACGCGGCAAGAAACGTGCGCGAGATGCTGGGGCGGGTTCCGATTTTTGGGATTTGTCTCGGACATCAGATTGTTGGGCTCGCGCTCGGCGGCAAAACTTACAAACTGAAATTCGGACATCACGGCGGCAATCATCCGGTCCTGAACCTGGAAACACAGAAGGTGGAGATCACCGCCCAGAATCACGGGTTTGCCGTCGATCCGGACTCGCTCAACGCCAACGATGTAGTTTTAACGCATCGCAATCTAAACGACGATACTCTTGAAGGATTGCGCCACCGTTCGCTTCCGCTCTTCAGCGTCCAGTACCATCCGGAGGCTTCGCCCGGCCCTCACGATTCGGCGTACTTGTTCGGGCGGTTTGTCAAAATGATGGAGGAGTTCAAGGCGGAGAAATCGTAGAATAGGCCGTGATGCGTAAATATTATACAGTGGTCACAATTGACCAGTGTTTGTGAATTTCGCAACCTCATTAATTTGTAACATATTGATAATACATGCACAATATCATGTTACTTTGTTGCCGAAGAAAGTCTGAAACGTCCCATTTTAGACGAACACAAAGCGAAAGACAAAATAAAAGCGAAATAACAACAAGGGTAGGGTTAAGCTATACATTGAGGCTACTTATATCTGTTATTCCTCACGGCGGCGCGGCTTCGCCCGGGCCAAACGATTCGGCGTACCTGGTGGGGCGCTTTGTGAAAATGAAGGAGGAATGGAAGCAATAGGGGGATGCTCGGAGGGCATGGAAATCGAATTCTTGAAGCTCCTGCTGAAGTGCGCTAGGATGTGTGCATGGCTAACACACGAAGTCAAACCTTGAGTATTCGTCTGACACCCAAAGTCAAGAGGCAACTGTCTCACTTGTCGAAAGCCACCGGGCGAAGCGCGAACTATCTCGTCGCCGACGCGATTGAGGTTTATGTCCAGGAGCAAGAGCGGCAACTGGAGTCGATCCGCCGTGGAACCGCAGAGATCGAATCGGGACACTACATTCCGCATGAGGCGATGAAGGCCTGGCTGCTTTCCTTAGGCTCAGACCACGAAGTGCCGCCACCCAAGTGCGTTTGTGGCGAGTCGCATGATGAGCCGCGCCTATGCAAATAGCTTGGGCGCCGGAGGCAAGACGCCAGGTTCAGGAGATTTGGCATTACATCGCGCTCGATGACCCGGCTGCCGCCGACCGCATGGCTACTCGCCTTGTAGTGGCTGTCGAGAAATTAGCGCACTTTGCGCATCTTGGGCGGCCGGGAAGGGAAGGCACTCGGGAACTCGTGGTCAGCGGAACGCCTTTTATCGTGGTCTATCGAGTTGGGGCGGAGGAAATCAGAATCGTCACTGTGCTCCACGGCGCCCAACGCGGCGGCGGCCAAGTATGATGATGTTTTTGCGATACGTCCTATCTGTTCGAGCGGTTGTGAAATTGAGGGAGGAATTCAATGTCGGAAGGGCGGGGTTTTAACCCCGCCTGAACAAGTAAGGAACGGCGTCGGCCTTTAGGCCCTGAAGACATTATGGTGAGGCCAATCCATCGCACGAAGCCAGGAGGAACTTACTTCATTACAACAAACACGTGGGAGCGCCGTGAGTTGTTTCGTAAGGGAAACCTCGCAAGCATTCTTGAACAAAAGTTCTTTGAGTATCGCGACCGAGGTTTCTATCTTGCACATCGGTACGTTGTAATGCCGGATCACCTCCATGTGATCATGACGCCTGGCGGGACGACCACCGTGGAGAAGGCAGTCCAGCTTATTAAAGGCGGCTCTTCTCACGCTATAGGCGCTCGCTTTCCGGTTTGGCAGCCGGGTTTTACTGAACATCTCGTTCGCGACGATCGGGACTATATGGAGCATATGCAGTATATTGACTTCAATCCAGTTAAGGCAGGGCTTGCCGAAAAGCCGGAGGACTATCCGTTCTGTTCGGCGCACGGAAATTTTGAACTTGACCCTTGGCCGGTGGCTTCAGGGGCTAAAGCCCCACTCCGTGCTGGGACGATTCTGCGGCGGGGTTAAAACCCCGCCCTTCGGCGTGAACACAGGCACGGCTGAAGCCGTGCCCTGACGGAAGCCTTGTTGGAGTGGGGGAGCAAATCTTTGACTGAGCAACGATCCATATTGTCGAGCGCGCGTCGAAATTTCTGGGAGATTCTTGCCCTTTTCGTTTTGGCCGTTGCAGTTGTAGGTGTCTTAAACCTGCTTCGGGGTGGAACAGCCCTGCCTGCAAGCCTGTCTCTCAATGCCCTGCTGGCGTTGTTAGGCGGCGCGTTTGCGTTCCTGGCGGTTATGATCCAGATCGACAGAGGTGAGAGGGCTCGCGACGCGGAGATGGAGAGGCAGAAGCGCGCCCTTGCCACAGCGCTGCTATTTGAGGTCGATGATAGGTGTCAAAACTTCCTTAAGGGCCTAATGGAAACGCTTGACCGGCGCACTCAGGAGACGCTTCCCAAGGTCTACCCGCCTTCGCACTTCTCATTCACAGTCTACAAGGCGCTTGCGGGTCGTTTAGGAGAGCTTGGCGAGCGCACTGCCGGCCAAGTGGTCGGCCTTTACAGCTTTATGGGTGACATCGCTGCAGATTGCGAGCAGTATATGTCGCTTCATGCACAACTCTCGTTCAACGAAGCCGTAAATCGGAATGCAGTGATGGACTCAGGCGGGATACTGAAGAGTCTAAGACAAGCGCTACCCATCTGCATCAGTCAGGCGTACACGGTCTGCAAAGGGCTATGCGCCGCTGCCGAGCTGCCCTTTGATAAAGAGAGTCTAAAAATTTCCTCTGCGGATATCGGAACGTTAAACGAGCACGTCGCAGAAACAAGGAAAGGAATGGGACTGAAGCCGAGCTGAGATGCCCAAACGAACTGACTTACATAAAATCCTGATTATTGGCTCCGGGCCGATTGTGATTGGCCAGGCGTGCGAATTCGACTATTCGGGGACTCAGGCATGCAAGGCTTTGAAGGCCGAAGGTTACGAAGTGGTGCTGGTGAATTCGAACCCGGCCACCATCATGACGGACCCGGAGTTTGCCGACCGCACTTACGTCGAGCCGTTGACGGTGGAATATCTTGACGCCATTATTGGCCGCGAGCGTCCGGACGCCGTCCTGCCGACCGTCGGAGGCCAGACGGCTCTCAACCTGGCCATGGAGCTTGCGGACCAGGGAGTTCTTGAGCGCCACGGATCGCAGCTGATCGGCGCATCGCGCAAAGCCATCAAAATCGCTGAAGACCGCCTTACCTTCAAAGAGGCGATGAAGGAAATCGGACTCGATGTGCCCCACAGCGTGCTGGTGAAGACAGTCGATGAGGCATTGCAGTGCGCCGACCAAATCGGTTTCCCCTTGATCCTCCGTCCATCCTTTACGCTGGGCGGCACAGGCTCCGGCATTGTGTACAACCGGGAAGAACTGGCGGAGAGCATCCGTTATGGACTCGACCTCAGCCCGGTGCATGAAGTGCTGGTGGAGGAATCGGTTCTGGGCTGGAAAGAATTCGAGCTTGAAGTGATGCGCGACCATGCTGACAACGCCGTGGTCATTTGCAGCATCGAGAACTTCGATCCCATGGGAGTTCATACGGGCGATTCCATCACCGTGGCTCCCGCCCAGACGCTGACGGACAAAGAATACCAGCGGATGCGCGATGACGCTTTTAAGGTGATTCGCGCCGTCGGCGTGGAAACAGGGGGTTCCAACATCCAGTTTGCCGTGGAGCCCAAAACCGGGCGGATGGTGGTTATTGAGATGAACCCGCGGGTTTCACGCAGTTCGGCGCTCGCTTCCAAGGCAACGGGATTTCCCATCGCCAAGATCGCCGCGCGGCTTGCCGTCGGCTATCGCCTGGATGAAATCCCGAACGACATTACCAAGAAGACGCCCTCCTGTTTTGAGCCGACGCTCGATTACGTGGTCGTCAAAATTCCCAAGTGGGCCCAGGAAAAATTTCCGGAGTCCGATCCGCGCCTGGGAACCCAGATGAAATCCGTCGGCGAGGTTATGGCGATCGGCCGGACGTTCAAAGAAGCGTTTATGAAGGGTGTGCGTTCGCTTGAATCGGGCCGGAAGCCTCCGCGGCCGCCGGCGGACCGCGAAGAGCTGCTGCGCCGCGTCTCCACTCCAAATCCCGAAAGGCTGTGGGATCTTCTCTATGCTTTTGCCGCCGGTGAAAGCGTCGAAACTTTGACGGAAATGACCCAGATTGACCCGTGGTTCCTCGATCAGGTCCAGCAGATGGTGGTCATGCAAAATGAGCTGAAGCGCTTTGACGTGGATTCGGTTTCCGCCTCCGTGCTTCGGGAAGCCAAGCGCCTGGGATTCTCTGACCTGCATCTCGGCGAGTTGTGGAGCGTCACGGGAGAAACCGTCCGCGAAAAACGCCTGGAAAGAGGCGTGCGGCCCGTCTTCAAGCGGGTCGACACCTGTTCGGCGGAATTTGAATCCTATACTCCCTACCTCTATTCAACTTATGAGGACGAAGATGAGGCCGAGCCGACGGACCGTAAAAAGATCATGATTCTGGGCAGCGGGCCCAATCGCATCGGGCAGGGCATTGAGTTCGATTACTGCTGCGTTCACGCCGCCTACGCGCTCAAGGCGGAGGGCTTCGAGACCATCATGGTGAACTGCAATCCGGAGACCGTCTCAACGGATTACGACACTTCCGACCGCCTCTATTTTGAGCCCCTGACTTTTGAACACGTCATGTCGATCGTGGATGAAGAGAAACCGGCCGGTGTGATCGTTCAGTTCGGTGGCCAGACTCCCCTCAATCTCGCGCGGCAGCTTAAGGCCGCGGGTGTTCCCATTATTGGAACCTCGCCGGAATCGATCAATTTGGCGGAAGACCGGAAGCACTTTGGGAGCCTGCTCGTAAAACTGGGAATCCCGCAACCTGAAAACGGCACCGCGATAAGCGTGGCCGAGGCGCTCGAAGTCGCTCAGCGTATTGGTTATCCCGTGCTGGTCCGGCCTTCGTATGTTCTGGGCGGGCGCGCCATGGTGATTGCCTACGATCAAAAGATGCTTGCCAGTTATGTTCGCCGCGCCGAGGATCTTGAGGGAGCGTTCCCGATTCTGATCGACCGCTTCCTCGAAAACGCCACCGAGGTTGATGTCGACGCCCTTTCCGATGGAAAAGACGTGGTTATCGCCGGTATCATGGAACATATTGAAAGAGCCGGCATTCACTCCGGAGACAGCTCTTGCGTGCTTCCTTCGGTGAATATCCCCGACGAAACGCGACGGACCCTTACAAGTCATACGGAAAGACTCGCTCGGGAATTGAACGTCGTCGGGCTGATGAATACGCAGTACGCCATCCAGAACGGCAAAGTTTTTGTTCTTGAAGTGAACCCTCGCGCCTCACGAACGGTGCCTTACGTCAGCAAAGCGACCGGAGTCCCCTTGGCGAAGATCGCCGCACGGTTGATGATCGGCGCCAAGTTGGCGTCCTTTGGCTTGGAGCGCGAACTTCCCGTCCGTTATTCCTATGTGAAGTCACCGGTCTTTCCTTTCCAGAAATTTCCCGGCGTGGACAGCGTACTGGGTCCGGAAATGAAATCCACGGGAGAAGTGATGGGCGTTGCGGAGCGCTTTGGGCTGGCATTTGCCAAAGCCCAGCTTGCGGCGGGCCAGCGAATTCCGCTCAAAGGCCGCGCCTTTATTTCTGTGAGCGATCCGGATAAACCGGAGGCGGTTACGCTTGCCCGCGATCTTGCGGCGCTCGGCTTCAAGCTGATTGCCACAAGAGGAACCGCTGCGGCGATTCGCGGCAGGCACGTCAAAGTGGAACGCGTCTATAAAGTGGAGGAAGGCAGGCCCAACGTCGTTGACCACATCAAGAATGGTTCGGTTGACCTGATCATCAACACCCCGCTCGGCCGCGCTTCCAGGTTTGACGAAAAAGCCATTCGTCGTGCCGCCATCCAGCATGGAGTAACCTGCATCACCACGCTTTCCGCGGCCACCGCCGCCGTGAACGGCATTCGGGCCCAGCGTGACCGGGGAATCGAAGTTGTCAGCTTGCAAGAACTCAATCAGCTGACGCGCCTGCCCGCGCAAACCTCCGCTGCAAGTGAAACGATCAAGTCATGATCCGCAAAGACGTCCTTGCAAATCTCAAGGGGATTTTCCTCCCCATTTTGACCCCTTTTAACCGCCGCGGCGATATCGACCTGGCCGCCTTCCGCCAAAACTTGCAACGCTATGGGAAGCAGAAGCTAAACGGAATCATTATTGCCGGATCAAGCGGCGAGGGTCCCTATCTCACCGAGGATGAAAGGCTCCGCCTGATCGATGTGGCAAGGCCGCTGATCCGGCCGCCGCAACTGCTGATGGCGGGGACGGGGCTTGAAACCACGCGCCAGACCATCCAACTGAGCCGCGAGGCAATCGCACGTGGCGCCGATGCGGTTCTGCTGCTGACGCCTGCTTACTTTAAGCCGCGCATGGATTCCGCAGCGCTGACAACGCACTTCCGGACGATCGCGGATGCCCTGCCGCAGCCCCTGCTCATTTATTCTATTCCACAATTTACCGGCATTCACATGGAGGCCGCGACAATCGCCCGCCTGTCAAGGCATCCCAATATCGCAGGGATCAAGGAGAGTTCGGGAAACCTTAATCTCTTGCGGGACGTCATCCGGCTGTCGAGCCCGGCCTTCCGGGTGCTGGCGGGCTCCTCCCTCATCCTTCTGGACGCTCTCGGTGCAGGCTGCTCGGGAGCGATTCTGGGACCGGCAAATTATATTCCGGACCTCTGCATAAAGATTTGTAACAGTTATTTGCACGGTGAATTGGAAGCGGCGCACGCGCTTCAGCGGCAAATTGAACCTCTGGTTACTGAAGTCAACATCCGTTGCGGCATCGCGGGAGTTAAATACGGGGCTGATCTTTGCGGTTACAGGGGCGGCATGCCGCGCGGGCCTCTGCGGCCTTTGAGCCCTGCGGAACAACGGAGGGTGCGGGCGGCCTTCAAAAAGGCCCGCATCCCATTCGGCCACCGGGATGCCGTCTGAATTCTATTTCCAGGACGAATCGTAATCTTTCCTGCCGCATCGATTATAGCGTTGGGGCAAATACAGGGAGGTTGGAGCCGAATCGTGTCCGGCAATGTAGCGTGGAGAATCCATGAGCGACAGGGTGTATCCGTATTCCAAGGTGCCGAAATCGAGTGATCTGCTACGTGATTATCTCAATCGCTACGAGCGTCTGAAACCCTTCTATAACGGACCTCCGTTTGATCCCAAGACATATGCGGGTCTGGCCGAAGGAATTCAGAGCCTCCACATTCCTCGTCAACCACTCGTCGAAATTCTGCTTCGGCAAAATCAGGCGTTTGGAGCAAGCGAGCAAACATTGGAAAACGTTCGGAGCCTGAACGAACCGGATACCTTTGCGGTCACGACCGGGCAGCAGGTGGGACTGTTCTCAGGCCCGGCTTTCACGTTATACAAGGCCCTTTCTGCGGTGCGGCTTTCGCAATCGCTCACCTTGCAGGGCCTCAAGTGCGTGCCGGTTTTCTGGCTGGCCACGGAAGACCACGATCTGGAAGAGGTTTCGAGCGCGAGCGTCTTTAACAACGAATATGAGCTGATCGGTTTCCATGACCATGGGGATCGCCCCGCGCCGCATTCTCCGGTTGGACGCGTTAGGTTGACCGCTGAAATTGCAGCCCAGCTTGATCGCCTGGAATCGATTTTGCCTGCGAGCAATTTTCGGGGCCCCTTAATGGACGATCTCCGTGCCGCCTATCAGCCCGGGATTTTTTGGGGCGAGGCTTTTGGCCGATTCATGGCGCGCCTGTTTGGGAAGTGGGGCGTGATCCTTCTCGACCCGCTTGATGAGGACGTCCACCGCCTCACGGCATCTGTCTATCAGGAAGCGCTGGAGCGCGCGGGCGAACTTCGCGCCACGCTGCAGGAGCGTTCCCATGCGATGGTGAAGGCGGGCTATCACGCTCAAGTTCATGTTGCCGATCAATCGACCCTGATCTTTGTCGAGCGCCAAGGGAACCGGCGCGCACTCCACCAGCA
>JAJYHU010000357.1 GCA_021784615.1 Acidobacteriota bacterium
AGCCGCGAAGATCAAAGAGCTGCGGCTGAAGATCCGCATTAAGCCTTAGTCGTCCTGGCTTGCGCGGTTGATTCCATCACTTGGCATTGCTTAAGGCCTGGTCAAGAATCTTAAAGAATTGTGCAGGCATGGGCATTCCAACCACGGGCCGGCCATTGATAAAAAGGGTCGGTGTGCTGGCGATTCCCAGTTGCTGCCCTTCTTGCATATCGGCTTCAACCCGCGGAAGGGACTGCTTTGAATCGATACAGGTGGCTAAACGCAGCCGGTTCAGTCCCGACCGTTGGCCAAAATCCAGCAGCAGGGTCCGAACATTGGCGCCGTTAATCAAGTCCTGGTTCTTAAAAATCATGGAGCGATAACGAAAATATACGGAAGGATCAAGCTCATAGGAACACTGATTTGCAATCGCCGCCGTCAGAGCCCAATCGTGGATGGCGACAAGCGGGAATTCCTTGAACACGATTCTGACCCTGTTGCCGTACTTGGGAATCACTTCCTGTTCCAAAAACTTCTGCATACGCGCGCACATGGGGCATTCCAGGTCCGCATACTCGACAATCGTCACCGGCGCGTTCGCAGGGCCGACCGAGGGCTGCCCTCGAAGGGAAATCGAGTGCTCCACTTCTTTCCGTGGATCGGCGTTCAAGGCGTAAATATTCCCGATCACCATATAATGGCCGTCTTTGGTGACAAAAGCGCGTTGCTCGGATTTCTGTTTCCCGTTGTCCACGAATATCGTCGTCTGGAAAAAGTCGTTGTATTCGGAGTCCTGGAAAGGAGCAACCAAGAGTTTGGTGGCGGCAGGAATGCCAAACCGTTCCCGCACGTAATGGATGATCTTTTGCTCAGACGCGGACTCACTCATCTTAGCCGCAGTGCGCGTTGTTTGGGATGCCACCAGAACAACAGACAGCAGAGAAACGAGACCTGCTAACGCTATGAGTTTCTTCCAATGCCTTTTTATCAAGCCCCTACACTCCTTTCGGACACGTAAGCCCCGTGAAAAACCGTCTTTGATTCTAACCGGGATACCTCCGAAAAATCAATTTTTAGCCAGCTAAAACCGGCGGTCATGGCGCAACTGGAATTCAAAAACATAAGGGATGCAGGTCACGCAGAGGGCGTCACCCCATGACTGAAAAGCCAAGCGACAGCTCGCAATTCAGCCGCATGGCATAGGGATGCGCCACAAGAACGGAGGCAGATAAAAAAACCGCCATCCGCCGTCTAAACCTGCAAGACGTCGCCGTCTTTGGCGACGAGGCTGTAGAGAACCGGATTCACGAAAAAGCCCAGCAGCAGCGGAGAAATCAGCCCGCCCACGATCACAATCGCGAAGGGCCGCTGGGTGTCAGATCCAATGCCATGCGACAGCGCCGCCGGCAGAAGGCCAAGGCATGCTACCAGCGCGGTCATCATAATAGGCCGCAGGCGAAGCAATGCCGCCTCATGAGTCGCTTCCCGGATGTCTTTCCCCTCAAGCCGCAGCTTATTGATATAGGAATAAAGGACAACCGCCATCTCTGTCGATACGCCCATCAGAACCAGCAATCCGAGCACGGACGAAACACTAAAAGACGTATGGGTAAACTTCAGGGCTAGCAGCGCGCCCACCGGTTCCGTCGTCACCACGCCGATCGCAATGGCCACGGGAAACTTGAAGTTTCCGTAAAGAGCAAAAAGGATAAGGAAAATAAGCAAAATGGTCAGCGGGCCGATCACATCAAGCTGTTTTCTGGCGGCAACATACTCGCTGTATTCTCCACCCCAGGTTACGCGATAACCCTGAGGCAAGGAACTTATAATCGGCGCAATGGAGCGCTGGCCGGCCTCAACAGCCCCCGCCAAGTCACGGCCCTCTACGCTGTACTGAATGCCGATGTAGCGAGAGTTATTCTGCCGGTAGATGAACGCCGCGCCGTTTCCGACTTGAATATCCGCCAGTTCCTTGAGCGGGATCTGCTGGCCGTTCGGCGTACCCACAAGAAGATTGCCGACGGCCTGCGGATCAGACCGGAACTGCGGCTTCATTCGCACGATCAAATCAAACAGCTTTTCACCCTGGATCACCTGGGTGGCCGGCTCACCACCGATCGCGGCGCCAATCACGGCTTCAACATCGGCAACATTGATGCCGTAACGCGCAATCTTGTTCCGATCGATATGGATCAGCAGGCTGGGTTGTCCCAATTCGCGCACCACCACAAGATCGGCAAAACCAGGGACTTTCGCAAGAGTGGACTTGATTTTGAGCGCAGTGGCTTGCAGGACTTTCAGGTCGGGACCGTACACTTTAACGGCCAGCGCGCTCTTAAGCCCCGTTAAGGCCTCATCCACGGCATCTTCGGCAGGCTGAGTGTAATTGAAGATGATGCCCGGGAAAGTGGTGAGCTTGCTGTTAATCGATTGGATGAGTTCCTGTTTGGTCCGTATCGGGCCCGTCTTCCAGACCTGATCGTCGTAGGGCTTAAGGCCCACGTAAAACTCGCAATTAAAGAACCCTGTAGGGTCCGTCCCGTCATCAGGACGCCCCAGCTCCGATCCCACTTCCGTCACCTGGGGATAGGACATGAGGATCTGCCGAACTTGGGGAGCGATCTTGGCGGCCGCTTGCCAGGAAATCGTGTAAGGCATGGTCGCGCGAACCCACAAAGCCCCTTCATCAAGGTGGGGCATAAACTCCCCGCCAATTTGGGGCAGCAGCAGCAGGATGCCACCGAAGATCGCAAAGGCAATCCCCATCGTCAACCCGCGATGGTCAAGGGACCAGTCGAGTTGCCTGCCGTATACCCTCTTGACCCACTCGTAAGGCCGATTCGCTTTCTCCTTTACACCCGATTTAAACCAGTAGGAGATAAGAACCGGCACCAGGGTCAGAGACAGCAGCAGAGCACCGATCAACGCAAAGGACATCGTGTCGGCCATCGGATGAAACAGGCGGCCGGAGGCCCCTTGCAGCGCGTAGATCGGCAGGTAGCCCGCAATGATGACGGCAACCGAGTAGAAAACCGGCCGGTCAACGTCGCGCGCACCGGCCAGGATGGCTTCCTTCAAATCATATTGTTGCCCCGCCCGCAGGCCCAACTCACGGTAGATGTTCTCCATCATGACAACCGTGCCGTCGATGAGGATGCCGAAATCGATGGCTCCAATGGAAAGTAAATTGGCGGAGACCCCTTGAAGATGCAGGAGAATGAAGGAGAACAATAAGCAAAGCGGAATGGTCAGAGCAGTGATAATCGCCGCGCGGACGCTGACCAGGAAAAAGATCAGCACGATGAGAACCAGGATCATTCCTCGCAGCAAATTATGCTCAACCGTCGACGTGGTCAACTCCACCAGACCGCTGCGGTCATAGAAAGTATGGATCTTGACGTCCTTGGGTAAAACCTGGGAATTTAGGTACTTTGTCTCTTTCTCAACGCGCTGCAACACGTATTGCGTCTGCTCGCCGGTGCGCATCATGATGACGCCTTCAACGGCGTCGTTGTTATTCATGAAACCAAACTCGCCCAGGCGCGGCGCGTGGCCAATGACCACCTTGCCAATATCCCGCATAAAGACCGGGGCGCCGTTGTGGCTGGTAATAACGATGTTGCGGATATCCTGGGTATCCCGAATGAGGCCAATGCCCCGCACGTAATAGAACTGCCCGCCCTGGGAATAAAAGCCCCCGCCCGTGTTGGCATTGTTCGCCGAGAGCGCCTGCAAAACTTGCGGGACGGTGACGTGATAGCTGTAAAGCTGTGTAGGATCCAACAACACCTGGTACTGCATGACGGTTCCGCCGAAGCCGGAGTCGTCAGCAACGCCCCGGATTGAACGGTAAGCATGATTCAAGATCCAATCCTGAATAGTCTTTAATTCCTGGGGCGTGCGGTCAGGGCTCTGGAGGACGTAACGGTAAATCAGGTCGCTGGGACTTGACAGAGGAGCAAGCCCGGGCGTCACGCCACTCGGCAGGGATACCTCGGAAAGGCGCCTGAAAGCCACGTCGCGGCAAAAATAATTATCGGTCCCGAACCGGAACGTTGTGATGACGTCCGAAAGGCCGTAACGGGAGATCGAACGCATCGTTTCGAGACCCGGCATGCCATTCATCTGGATTTCGATCGGAACGGTAATCAAACGCTCCACTTCCTCAGCGGCGTGACCCGGCCATTGGGTAATAATTTCAACAATCGGAGGCGACAGGTCAGGATAGGCATCCACCGGCATCCTTTCGAAGGACAATATCCCTCCGACAATCAGGAAGCCGACAAGGACCAGAATAAAAAATCGCTGGTTAAGGGCAAAATGAACAATGCGATGAATCATAATGAGTTAAATCCCGGTATAGGAAGTATGTTCTACCGAACCGCCGTCCTCCGTCATTCGGTAAGGGACCTGGCAAATTGCAGGAACAGGCTGCCGTCCCCAACCACCTTCTCACCCTCTTTGAGTCCGCTAAGAATCTCGGTCTGTCCGCCTTCGCTTCGGCCGATTGTCACCAGCCGCCGGGCAAATTGGTTCTCGCCCGCCAGAACGTAAACGAAGGGTTCGTTGACGTCGTTCCTGAGGACAGCAGCATCCGGAACGGTCATGGCTTTGACCTTTCCCGTCTCCACAACCGCAGTGACATACATGTCCTTCTTCAGCATTCCGCGGGGGTTGTTCGCAACAATGCGAACGTTCAGAGTCCGCGTTTCGGGGTCAAGGGCCGGAGCAATGTAGGAAATTCGCCCATGAAACACTTTTGAGAACGCATCGGTCTGAACCGCCACCGGATCACCCAGGTGAATGTAGGAAAGGTCGTTCTGGTAGACATTCACCAACACCCACACGGTGCTCATATTGGAGATCGTGAAGACCTGCGTCGCACCGGCCTGAACAACCTGCCCGGGTTGCACCATTCGGTCAACCACCTCACCGCCGATGGGGGCCAGCACCGGAATTTGCGAACTGGCCGGAGCATCCGCAAGGCGGCTGGGATCGCGAATCCCAAGCACTTGCAGTGATTGCTCAGACGCCTGCAGATCCGCCATGGCCTGGTTGCGGGTGGATTGTGCCGCTAAAAGATCCATCTGTGCGATGGCGTGATGAACGTAAAGGTCCTGATCCCGTTGCAAATTGGTTTGGGCAAGTTTATACGCGTCATCCGCCTTGAAATAGTTCGACCGCAACTGGGCATAGTCAGGACTGCTGACGTATAGCATCCGCTGCCCTGTCCGGACATATTGGCTGGGGTATACCAGCACCCGCGTGACAGGCCCGCTGACCTGCGTGATCACCGGCGTCGTTTGGAAAGCGTTATAAGTCACGGAGCCGGGCAGGCGCAAGACCATCGGGACGGCCTGCTGCTGAACGGTGATGATCTGGACGTGTTCCATCTGGGTCCGAGGCACCGTAAACAGTTCCGCCTGGGCGGCTCCTGCCGATCCGTAAGCGGTGGTGCGGGCGGCGCTCGGACTCGAACGCTTGCTCCCGCAAGCCGACAGGATAAAAAGAGAACAGACCGCGGCCGCCAGGAGAGAGCGCTGGAATGATTTGATCGTCAATAAGTGCATTTTCGGATTCATGGCAATCGCCTCGTGCCCACTGCCTCTCGCAATTGTTCTTGGGCCAGCATATAAGCTGCGAGCGTCTGGCGGTAAGCAATCTGTGTATTTCGGTAACTTCGTTCGGCATCCAGAAAGTCAAGCAGGCTCACGGCCCCACGCTGGTAGGCGTATCGGCTGATATCAAGTGAGTCCTTGGCTTCGTTCAGATAGCCTGACTGATAGAGTTGGACGACCTGTTCGCCGGTCTTGACCGCGTCAAAGGCCGTGGAAACATCGCTCATCACGGCGTCTTGGGTGGCAATTTCTTCCTCCTGCGACTGGGTAATCGCCGCGTGAGCATGGGCGATGTTTCCCTGATTGCGGTCGAAGATGGGGATTTCGATATTGAAGATAAAGCTGGCGTTATTGGCGGCTCCCACACGCGTATAGCCCGCGCTCGCCGTAAGGTCGCGTTTGCCGTTCGCCTTGGCCAGCAGGTAGTTGCTTTTGGCGGCCGTAACCGATTCCTTTGCGGCCTTCAGGTCGGGCCGCATGTTCAGAGCGAGAGACTGCATGTCTTCCTTGTTTCCATGGAGCGGGGTATAAGCCAGAGTGCCGATTACATCGTAATTGGAGGGAACGGCATCGTAACCCAGCAACTGCCGCAAACCCGCCAGCGCCTGCTCATGGGCAAGTTCCGCGGCCGAAACGTCGGATTGAAACTGCAACATCTGGAGCTTGATCTTAAGAAGGTCTCCCTCGCTGATTGCTCCTTTTTTGTAACGCTCCTCGCTGACTTTCAACGTTTGCTGAAAGCTTGAAAGGTCTTGCCGGGCAAGGGCGAGGGTGGATTTGGCCAGGAGCACGCCAATAAACTGCTGAGCAACGTCAAAGGTTAGAGACCGCTCGTTATCCTGCACCTCGGAGCGCACCACCTGCGTCTGATCCTGCGCCGCCCTAATCCGCGCGCGCCGCTTATGTCCTCTTTCAAACGTGTAAGCAAAGAGGGCGTCAAACTCCGTGACGTTGTTCAGGTAAGAGCGGTTCAATTGGCTGGGGCTAAAAAGCGGAACGAAAAGTGAATCCCAAGTCAGCACGGGATTGGGACGCAAAGAGGCTGTCACTTCGTCAGCCTGGCTTTGCGTAATTTGCGTTTCAGAGGCTTTTAAGCTGTGATTGTGCGCCAGAGCCAGATGAATGGCCTGGGTGAGATCAATCCGAATCGCAGGGGGAGGCTGCTGGGCGTCAACAAAGCCACTGGCGCCGCTTAACACCCACAGCAAAAAAGCAGCCAGGATCGGAACTCTTTGTCGTCTAAACATAGAAAAGCATTGTGGATCAGCCATCTCGATAAAATCCGTCCTTCAAAAAAAATACCGTCAGCACAAAGCGTCCGCTGGGCGGGAACCTTGCTTAAGGAAAGCAAATTGGATAAGGAAAGAAAGGTTAGCCGAGAGGAGGCGATCGGCCGCAAAGCGTGATGGGTTGGTTGGCAAGAGTCTTGCTGGCGAGACAGACAGCAATTAAGGTTGTGGCAATTGAGCACCGCGGCGTCAGGTTCCCCAGAGATGGCCGGACCGCGCTGTGCCGTAGAATCTGGCAGGCCGTGCAATAAGTCTCGGGACCTTCATTGGGGTGCGAGTGCGGGTTGGCGTGTCCTACTTTAGCCGAGGAGGATTCAAGCAGGATATTCGGGATGGCGTGGTGGTGGAGAACCAACACCATCAGCAGATGGACCTGCATGGCAACCAGAACCCATGTGGTCGCAAGGTGCCAAGAGCGATGTTTTAGAAAACTGAACAAAATATTCCACTCGGGATCCAAAGCCGTTCACGACTTCATCACCCGCTTCTTCGCACGCGGCCACCCCCTTAAGCCCGGCGGCGGCGCGTTGGGATTGAAGAGTCCGCAAACACAACCGCGAATACTACACAGATGCCCCCTTCAACTTTTGGGTTGCACAAGGCCCGATGCGGATGCAGACCACAGGTTCCAAGGCAAGATATATATCACAAGGAATACGGCACATTCCAATAGAAAGTTTGCCCCGCGGCAAAATTGAAAGACCTCCCGCGAAACAAAACCGTGTTCGCCCGGGCATCGCGAGCCCTTATTGGGTTGCGCGCGAGAACTTATCCGAAAGCTCCTTGACCTTCCGCGCAAGCTCCGGGAGACGGCTGAGGTGAGCGTAAATCTTCTTGAACTCGGACAAGGGACGGGCGGGCGTTCCCCACATCATTGATTCTTCCGGCACTACTTTGCTCGAAAGGATTCCCGCCTGCCCCCCGATCATAGCCCCTTTGCCGATGCGAGCCTGTTCGCCCACGCCCGCCTGTCCGCCCATCACCACATAATCGCCAATCTCGGCGCTCCCGGAAATCCCGACTTGCGCCGCAACCACTGAGTGGCGTCCGATTTTGACGTTGTGCGCAATTTGCACAAGGTTATCAATCTTGGACCCCTCGCCAATCACGGTGATCCCGAGCGAACCCCGATCCACCGTACTGTTCGACCCAATCTCCACATCGTCTTCGATCACCAGGCCTCCCAGTTGAGGAAACTTGTGGTAGCGCCCTTCAGCAAATACATACCCAAATCCGTCCGACCCGAGCACCGCTCCCGCATGAACAATAACCCGGTCGCCGATATGAACGCCCGCATAGACTGTGACCCGCGGATAAAGCGCGCAATGGGAACCAAGCGAAACTCCCTGCCCCAGGAAGACACCCGCGCCTAAAACAGTCCCATCCCCAACGCTCGCCCCCCCCTCGATAACAACCGAGGGGCCTATCGTGACGCCGGCTCCCAGCCGGGCGTCCGGCGCAATAATAGCCGTGGGATGAATTCCCGGATTGGTCGCGGGAAGCGGGCACAACACCGTCGCAGCCCGCACAAAAGCCAATTTGGGATGCTCGACTGCAATGGTGGTCCGGCCGGCAATCGTCTCCCGCTGCTTGATCATTACACAACCGGCTTTGGAACTCGCGGCTCGCCTCAGCCCGCGATTTCCTTCTGCAAAGCTCAAGTCATTTTCCGCAGCAGTTTCAAGCGAAGCCACCCTTTGGATTTCCAGGTTGGGATCGCCGTCGACGCGTCCACCAACCAAACGTGCTATTTCTTCAAC
>JAJYHU010000408.1 GCA_021784615.1 Acidobacteriota bacterium
TTGTCGGCCCGCCCCCTGAATTCACTCCAAAAGGCTAGCATACTAGTGTCTGTTTGTCAAGGGAAATATCCTGCGAGCGGGTTTCGGCAGGTGCATCGGCGCCTTGGGCGCCGCTCGTTCCGCAAGGCTGCGGTTTTTTAGCCGTCGGATTTTTTCTGAATAAAACGAAACACTCCATGAGTTCATGGGCAACGTGCTGTACAATCTCTCAGGAGCTGAGGGAGGGGAAATGAACATAATTCGGCAGGTGAAGCTCGGTCGCGGGCTTGCAGGCTTTGGGATTCTTTTGATGATGGCTCTGCCGCTGCTCGCCCAACAGAAGCCTGCCACCGGAACGGCGGGCGGAAGCGCCGCGGCGCAAAATCCATCTACTCAGTCGCAATCTCCCGCAGTTCCCGCCGCGGCAGCCTCAACATCCCTGGCGCAAGCGGCCAGTAACCGAATCTATATCAAGCCTGCCAAAGAAAACGGCGCCAATCGCGTGGACATGGCGCGCCTGCGCGCTGATATGGCAAGGCGGGGAATTGCGCTGGCGGAGAAGCCATCGGCGGCAACGCTGGTTCTGAACGTGTGGCATGACGCGCACGGATTCCTTGGCGTGATGACGGACCGCGAGGGATCAATCCTGTGGACGGGGATGGAAACGACCCAGGACGCGCTGGAGAAGGGCATTGTGCGCTTTGCCCTGAGACCGCCCGAGGCCCAAAACAAGCCTGCCGCGCCAGCCGCATCATCCGCGCGTAGCAACGCTGCGGGAGGCCTGGGCTCTTCCCGAGCCGGGCAGCCGCTTTCGGCTTCCACCTTGATGAACGGAGGGCTTCACCAAGTCGGCGGCGAGAAAGTCACGCCTCCTGTTCTTGTCTACAACCCCAAGCCTCCCTATACGAAGGCTGCCAGGAATCGCGGCCTGGAAGGAACGGTGGATCTGCTGATTTTGGTGGACGCCAAAGGCGGCGTGACGGACGTAAAAGAGCACGGCGCGCCGCTCGGTTCGGGCTTGGACGAAAGCGCCATCAATACCGTTCGCGCGTGGAAGTTCAAGCCCGCTGAGCGCGCCGGCGTTCCCGTGGCCGTGCGGATTATTGTCGAGGTCTCTTTCCGTCTGAGGCCAAAGCAGACCCTGCAGAATGACTGACGCCCGGCCGGATGCGGTTGGCCGGCGAAATGGCAGGATATTTTATCTCCTAATTTATCCTCTTGAAAGCAGGACGAAAAACGAGTACCATAATTTCAGGAGGGTGCTGAAGTGCCGGCCACAGCCCATAAGAAGAAGCTTTCGACGACGATTTCAAGCGAGAGCTACCGGTACATCGAGCGCCAGATCGCGAGCGGCGAAGCCTTGAGCGCGGCTGAGGTGGTGGAACGAGCGCTCGACCGGATGCGGCGGATTGAGAACCGGAAGAGGCTTGAACGCGATACGGCCGCGTACTTCAACAGCCTCAGCCCAGGCGCCGCGCGCGAAGAATCTGAACTGAGTTCCGCGCTGGGCAGCCTGGCGGACGAAATCGACCTGGACGCCTAGCGTCATGTCTCAGAAGTGCGTTGATAAAATCTGCGCGTGTCGCTGCCATTCCGAGGGCCGAGGTTTCGATCGGCCCGAGGAATCTGCTTTGTTTTCAATTCCTCATCAAAAGCAGATTCCTCGCTGCGCTCGGAATGACATTTAGACTTATGCGGCGAATTAGTGAGCCAGTACGTTAGCGCGCCATGCCATTCCCATCTCCCAGACGCGGAGAAATTTGGACTGCCAATCTCGGCGAGCGCCGGGAGCGCCATTGGGTGCTGATTGTTTCTCTCGACGGGCGCAACCAAAGCAACAGGATTGATTCCGTTCTCATCGTTCCGTTCAGCAGCCGGGCCGCGGCGGCTCCCACCATTCTGCCCTTGCCGCCGGGAGAGACGGGCCTGCCGGAGACCTCCTACCTGCGGGGGCACTTCATCACAACCTTGCCCAAGCAGCGGCTGATCGAGCGAACGCGCACTTTATCGGCAAGACGCATGCGCGAGGTTGCCGCCGTCATTCGAAGGGCGTTTGATCCCGACGCGCCGTACGAATCGTTGGCAGAATAATTTCCTTTGCTGCATCGGGACGCACGCCGTTTTCTTGAAGACCTGTGCCATCCGTCCGGAGGGCCCCGCCATCCATCGGAAGGGAAGATTGCCTTCTTTCGGCAAAAGCCGGAAGCGCCGCGATCCTACGGCGCGTTGTTATAGTAGACCGTCGCGCTGGGAGCTTGCAATAACACGGACTGCCCGCCGATCAAGATGAACCGTGGCGTAGCCGTCGGGGATTGCAGCGGGCTTACGATAGCCGCCGCGTTGTAGACGTTGGCGCCGGGGGCATTCACGGCCGTGATGCCGTTCCAGGATCCCAGCGTGCTGTCAGCATTAATCACGCTCCGTTCGAGTTCCAGCGAGAGCCCGTTATAGATGCCCTCCGCGTCGATGACTTGTCCGAAGGCGTTCCAGGTGATGTGTTTTTTCCGGTTTTTAACGGTTGATGACGTGGCGGTCCATGTTCCGACCACGCCGTTCAGAGCGCTGGCAAAATTCGCGTTGGTGACGCCGGAAGTGGCGCTGCCTTCCTGGCTGGGGGTTGTGGAAGTGGCGCTGTCGCCGTCGAGGACATAGAGCTTGCCCGCGAATCCAAACGCCGTGGCAAAAGAAATTCCCATCGGGTAGGCGTTCGGGGAGGCGGTCCACGTCCCCAAAGTTCCGTCGGCATTGACCGGCGCGGAGTAAACATTAGGGGAGGGAGTCCCGTCGGAGCGCAGGCCTCCCACCACGTAGACGTAGCCGTTGAAGAGCGCCGCCGCCGGCCCCACCAACGCCTGCGGCAGTGAAGAAAGTGCCGACCAGCTTCCCACCGCACCGCTGTTGGTGTTGACGCTGGCCATATAAACGGTTGTGGTTCCTCCAGGCGCGTCGCTCGAGGTTTGCTGTCCGCCGATGACGTATACAAAGCGCGAGCTCGCAGAGACAAGGGAGTTTCCTGGGTCGGCTTCCACCATGGCCGCGTAGGCGCGAGTGGCGGGAAGCGCGGTGGTGGGAATATTGGTCCAGCTTGGGCCCACGGTGCCATCCGTTGCGAGCGTGTTGCAAAGCACTGTGTTCCTGTTGTTGGTTCCGTCGTTGCCTCCCGCTGTAACCACGAAGGCGCTTGTATCGCTAATTGGGACGGCAACCGCGCTAAGCCCGCCCAGCTTGGTCGGCAGGGGGGTGGTGGTTGTCCACGTGACGTTGTTGACATTAAAGGTGAGGGTTTGCACAAGGGTCAGGTCTTTGGCGTTGCTGGTTCCTCCAGTGGTGTTGACGGTTACGGAGACGGTTCCGGGGACGGTAAAATTGTTCGTGCCATCCCCCTTGGGAACTGTGACGACCGTGCCGCTATCGTTCCAGCCTGATGCATCCGGCACCACAGTGACGCTGATGCCGGACGACGACTGCGTAAAAACCACCTTGCCCGGGGCGCTTTGGAAGCCCGTGCCGTTGATTTCAATCGGAAGACCGACCGGGCTGGAGGGATCGGTCGAATTATTAATGTTTAAGATAGCCGGTACCGGAGGGGGGGCAACATTGCCGCTTCCGCTGGAACCTCCGCAGGCAACAAACAGCGTGGCCGCCGCGAGCACAGTAAGGCCGGCCATAGCCGCGGCGTGGGACCGCCTGGCTGGGGTTGCCAGCCTTGCGGCGAGGCGGCGGATACCTTCAACAACATCTTCCATCTTGGCATCTCCTTGTTCTCCCCAACAATGCCGGCGCCTGTGCGCGATAAAGCTCCCCTGCTTACGGCTTATATATGATTTATTAGGCAGAAGGCAACTGTTCCAGTAGACAGGTGACTGGTACTTTAGTACTGTTGCAAACTTGCGTTATGAGTCGTAAGTTTGCGATTATGGGATCAGGTTTTATGGGGCAAGGCAATATTTGTCTCGGATAGCCAATCCCGGGGCTCGACCAGAGGCAACCCTCGCATGGGAGGAGGCATCCCAGCGCGATAGGGGGGCTCCAAGGTAAGGGAGGAGATTATGCGACGATTGACACAATTAGGGTTGATCGGTGTAGTCGGTACTTTTTCTCTGTTGCTCATGGGACCCGCAAGCATGCTTGGTCAGCAAACCAGCAATGACCAGTCTACGCTGACGCTCAAGCAGGTCAAGCAACAGTTGAAGCAGAACCAGCAATATCTGAAACAGGCTGAAAAAGAGGGCAAGGCCGGAAATTCAGCGGGCTTGCAGACGGCGCTCACTAACTATGACAGCGGCATGTCAGGATTGAATACCGCCCTTAGCCAGGGGCATTTCAACGGCAGCCTCTCCCAGCAGGAAGACGCCTACAAGCGCGTTCAGAAGGCGACCCAAAAACATATCAACGTTCTTACCGGACTGCTCGGTAAAGTTCCTTCACAGGCTGTTCCACACATTCAGCACGCGATCGACGTCTCCAAGACGGGGCAGACAACCGCGCTCAATCAACTGAGCACGCTGCACACGCAGCAAGCCCAAGCCACCATGGGACAAGGGAATCGTCCGAACATGGAACAGGGCCAGGGAATGGGCCGGCCGGAAGGCGCAGGCAGCCAAGGCGGCTTCGGCCAGATGGGCGGAGCAGCCCCGATGGGTGGCGGCATGGGCGCTGGTATGGGACATGCCGGCGGACCTCCCATGGGACATCCTGGCAGGTAAGTCAAGACTTAGCGGCTGGATTTAGGTTAGGCTCTCGCTTCATCTGGAGCAGCAAGCGGCGGGGAAACCTGCCGGAAAGCTCGTGCAGCCGCAGTTCGATTGAAGACAACGGCCTTTCCTTGTGCAAAGGGAAGGCCGTGTTGTTTAGGGGAGACGTCTGCTCCTGTGGCGCCGCCGAATCACCGGAATCCCGACCACTGGAGATAAGCGCGCAGCAGAGCTTCGCCTTGCAGGCTGGCATAGATGGCGGCAATGCCCAGAAAAGTTCCATAAGGCCACTGATAGCCGCGAAAGCGCGGGCTCGTGATGGCAAAGGGAATGGCGATGATCGTTCCAAGGATCGAGCCGAGCAGGATGGTCAGCAAGGTGAGCGCTGGACCGAGGAAGGTTCCGACCATCAGCATCAACATCACGTCGCCGAAGCCCAGGCCCTCCTTGTGGCGAAGATAGTAGAAAGCTTCGCCCACCGCATAAAACAGCCCTCCGCCCGCCAGCGCTCCAACCAGGGCGCCCGTGATGGATAACAGAACTGCGGGCGGGAAGATTCCCCACTGCCGCAAAATCCAGCCGAGCGGGCGGCTATCCACCACAATCAATCCGCTGAGGATCAATCCGAGCGCCATGCCGGATAGAGTGACGGGGTGGGGAATGCGGCGCTCGTTGAGGTCGGTGAAGACCAAGATGATAATGAGCATCGCGAAGACGGCATTCTTGAGGAATTCGGGCGTCGCGCCGTAGAGCGAGAAATCAGCCAGAAGAACGGCGGCAGTGAGAGCTTCAACCAGCGGATAGAGCGGCGAGATGCGGGCTTGGCAATCGCGGCAGCGGCCCCGGAGCAGCAGATAGCTGAGCAGGGGAATATTGTCATGCCAGCGGATCGAGTGCCCGCAGGCCGGGCAATGCGAACCGGGAGCAACCACCGATTCCGCGCGCGGCAAACGGTAGATGCACACGTTGAGGAAGCTGCCAAAAGCCAGTCCGAACAGCGCCACGATTAATAAAGACATAACGAAGGATCAATTCCGTCCTTTATATTATTCGTCATTGAGCGTCAGGCGCCTGAGCCTCGAGCGCTTTCTTTCGACTTCGGCTCTTTGCCGCCGCCCGCTGTGAGCTTCTCAAGCTTTGCATTCTTCCGCCGGACGTAGCGCGCCGCCATCCAGGCGATTTGGAATCCGGCCACGCCGTCCAGGACCCCCAGGCGCAGCAGATAAGAATGGACAAAAGTCCAGGGCGGCAGAAGCGCGCGGCGCAGGCCGCCCGGGCTGCGGCCGCCAGCCCACATTTCGCGCGCCGCAAGGTCCGTGTAGAATTCGATTCGCTTTTCGTGGTCCGCAAAAGTGTTGCAGGTGTAGTGCAGGATTTCACCCTCCAGGGTTTCAACCCGCTGATCCGTCTCGACGGATTCGTGAACGTAATCTCCCTGCCAGCGGGCCTGCCGGCGGTCAAAGAGCCGGACCTTCCAGTCAGGATACCAGCCCGAGTGCAGAATCCAGCGGCCCCGATAACGCGCCCGCCGGGCAAAGCGGTAGGCGGCGGCCGAGGGAACCGACTTTTTCCATTCGGCAACGGCCAGGCGCGCGTCTTCGTTGAGTTCTTCGTCGGCGTCGAGGCTCAATATCCAGTCGTGCGCGGCCTCGGCGCTGGCAAAGTTTTTTTGCGCTGCGAAGCCTTCCCAGGGATGGAAGACCACCCGCGCGCCTAGTTGGGAGGCGATCTGGGCCGTCCGGTCGGTTGAGCCGGAATCGACCACCACGATTTCATCGGCGCACGCGAGCGACTGGATGGCGCGCGCGATGTTCGCGGCCTCATTGTGCGTGATGATGGTGGCGGATATGAGTGGCATGGAAAAGCATCTCGGATCCGGCGGAGTTATTTTGCCGCAGCCGCGCTGGTTTGAGGCTTTTTGAAGCGGCCTGCCCCGCGCAGAGCCTTTTCTTTATCCCGCCTTGACGTCCGTGGCAAAGAACTCGCGGTACTTTTCCGGAAGCGCTCTCGGATGTCCTTCGCGGTCGACGATCACGTGAGTGGTTTCGCCTTCCGCCAGCAGGCGATGGTCTTGCAGGCGGTAAACCTCGTAGCCGAACACCAGAACCCGCTTGCGAACCTCGCGCAGGCAGGTGCGAACCTCGATTTCATCGTCGTAATGGGCGGAGGATTTGTAGCGGCAACTGGCTTCCGCCACGATGATGCAAAGGCCGTCGTCCCGCTCCATGTCGCGATACTCGAACCCGCGCCCGCGGCAGAACTCCGACCGGCCAATTTCAAACCACACCAGGTAATTCGCGTAATAGGCCACGCCCATCTGGTCGGTCTCGGCGTAGCGCACGCGGAAGGTTGTGGAAACCCAGTCTTTTGAAAATTCCATATCCATGGGCAGCATCTCGCAGGGGCTGAAATTATAACACCGCCGTCCGCGCGGCAAGAAACGGACGTGAAGCTTTTGGCATCCAGGCTGATACGGCGTTTCCAGGGCTGCGCCTTCGACCGGGCGCCCCTTAGATCAGAGGATTTTCTGCGTCATCGAAGGGATGCCGCAAAACCTGCTGCATGAATCGGCAAAACGCGCTGTAAACGGGATCGGAAAAGCGGCGCAGGCTGAGGTTGCCTTCAACAAGCAGGGAACCGATGGGATCGCGGCCTTCCCACAACGCCGTGAAAAACTCTTCCTCGTTTGGCCAGCGCAGGGTCAGATCGGGCGCGCGCGCCGGGCGGCGGTCAAAGTGCACCTTGCCGCGCTCAATCACTGCCGTCCATTCGAATTGCCAATCTTCCAGCACCCAGAGCGTGATGACTTTCGCTTCCCGGATGTGCTGGCGCACGTTGCGGTCGCGTCCGGCGAGCACCAAAGCCCGCTGGATCAGCCGCCGCGCCGCCCGCTTTGAAATCGCCGGCAGAGGGAGATCGTCCTTGACGGAATCCGCGCCGTCCTCGGGGCCGCCGCCGGACTCGATTGTATCCTTCAATTCTTCTTTTTCGGTTTCCGAAAAGTCGTCCATGATTCCTATCGCCTGACCGCGGAAAAAGCCGCACCCGGCGTCTGTGCCATCGTAAGCTGCCGGACGGAAGATTGTCAAAGCGCTGGACGGCGGTGCGCTGGGCGTCCCGGCAAGGTTCGAGAACTTCTCCCCGCGCCCGACATTTGCTATAGTTGTTGCTGCAAACCAGGATATGAGTGAAACTCCTCAAAGAGAATCTGAAGCCACCCCAAGCGATGACGGATTGCTGCGCGGCTTCTGGTATCCGGCGCTCGGCAGCTCAAAAATCCGAGGCAGCGGACTGCGCAGCGCAATGCTGCTGGGAATCCCGCTGGCCGTGGGCCGCAACGCGAAGGGTGAAGCGTGCGCTCTGCGCGACGCCTGCCCGCACCGCGGCATGCCGCTTTCCGAAGGCCGCCTGGACGGCCAGGACGTCGAATGTCCCTACCATGGCTGGCGATTCGACGCCAAAAGCGGCGAGTGCCGCGCGATTCCCTCGCTCACATCGCGCGACAAGCTGAAAGTGGAGCGGGTGTTCGCGCGGAGCTTCGCTTGCGAGGAGCAGGACGGCTATTTCTGGGTCTATATTCCCGACCCGGAAAAGCAGAACGAGGAAGCGCCGCCCGCGCCGCGCCTGCCGACCTTCAGCCCGGACTATCAGCTCGCCCACTTGGACGCCGAATTGCCCTGCCACGTTGACCACGGCATCATCGGCCTGATGGACCCCGCGCACGGCCCCTTTGTCCATCAGTCATGGTGGTGGCGGAAGCGCACGAGCATCCACGAAAAAGAAAAAGTGTTCGAGCCCATTCCGAATGGATTTCGGATTCGCAGCCATGCGCCTTCCGCGAACAGCGCCGCCTACAAATTGCTGGGCGTTTACGGCGAGCCCATCGCCACCAC
>JAJYHU010000256.1 GCA_021784615.1 Acidobacteriota bacterium
CAGTCGAAACCCTTGCCGTCCCGCGAGTAAGGCTTAAAGTCGTACGGTCCAAAGCGCAGCGAGATTCGGCCCCAACTGTTGGTGCGGCCTCCCAGCATGCGGGACCGGAACCATGTGAAGTCGCTGCCGGGCGCATTGGTGTACGGCTCGCCGGGAACCTGCCATCCGCCCACGGCCGCCATGTAGGCGTCGAAGATCGTGTTGGGGGGAACTTGCGCGCGATGCGGAGCATCGTAATACCAGGAGCCCCACTTGGACTGGGTCGCTGTGTCAAACCAGTCGCCCGCTTCAAGCATCAAGCAGTTCGCCCCCGCCTGGGTAAGCACGTAGGCGGCGGTGCCGCCGCCCGCTCCTGAGCCCACAATGATGGCGTCATAAACCTTTGAATCCTTCTTCAGATTGGCCATGGTGATAAGTCCCTCGCCTGGGTGTCGGTAGGTTGAATTCAATACGGAGGCGCGTCGCGGGCTGGTCCTGAATACCTTGGACTCGGCTTGGTGGCGTACCAATTTGCTGCATCCACTAAACCGCCAAACTATCCCTTCGGCGGCAGGATTGCGGTGACCCTCATCACATCCCGGTGTGATCTTTTATGCCGTTTTTGCCCTTCGGCGGTCGAGAACCGTTTCTGTGTGAGATTGCGCGAGGCATTCCGGCGCATGGGCCCGGGGTGCGGCAATCGGGCCAACGCCCCAAGCGCGCCAATCGAAAAATTGCGGCCGGGGCGCCGGCGGAATTCTCTTGACAAAATGGACTGCGGTATGCTACAGTGCTAGTCCATGCTGGCCGGGCGCCGGCGGGGGTTGGCAGCTATGGCAGAACGGCTTTTCGGAATGACGCGCGCCAGGAGTTCTCAGCAATCGGCTGGAAGCTCAAAGCAAGAAAAAAAGAATTCTTTTTTTGAGGAACGAAGCTAGGAAGTTGTTGAAAACAAAAGGGGGCTGTGGAAAAAACAGCCGAAACGAACCGAAAACGAAGCTAAAACAAAGCTGGCCAAGTTGTTGAAAATAAACAACAGGCTAAAAAACGAAGCTAAGAAAATCGGAGTTTCGGCGGCCGCCTACCGCGACGACTTTCGGGGTCTGAACAGGTGGACGAAAAGCGCCCCGATCACGATGAGAAGAGCGCCCCACCAGACCGTTGAGTGAAGATTCGCCAGGACCGTGTCAGGGAGATGGTTCCATTCAATGATGCCGTCAGCCAGAATCAGGACGCCATAAATCAGCAGCAGTACTCCCACAAAGAACCAGACCGGAATCATCCGGCGTCTCTCAGCCATTCCTGTGCTCTCCTCTCTTCGGCTCCGTCATCCCGTGCCGCCCTTGCGAGAAGGCTCGATGTTTTTACCAGAAGATCCATTGCAGCGCCAGCAACAAGACCATGGCCACGCCCGCCCAGAAGATGGGGCGCTTCACCAGCGGCAGATGGCCTTCGCTCGGCAGTTCGGTTTCTCCATAAACCAGCCCGGCCAGTTCCGCGGCGGGCCTGGGGCGCGTCATCAGGCTGATCCCGACGGTGACGCCGACGCAAATCAGCCACGACCACAACGCGCGGTACATATCCTCCGCCATCATCTTGGCGTGGCTCGAAAGCGCCACGATGCTGATCGCCGGAGGGTAGAACTTGACCACCAGAAACATTCCGACGGACGAGAGCGTGCCGGCCAGCAATCCCCAGAAGGCGCCCTTGCCCGTGGTCCGCTTCCACAGCATGCCCAGAATCACCGTGCCAAAAAGCGGCGCGATAAAGAAGCTGAACAGCGCCTGCACGTAATCCATGATGCTGGCAAAGCCCATCACGGCGTAGGCCGCGCCGATGCTGACGATGAGCCCGATCAGCGTGCACCAGCGTCCCATCGACACGTAGTGCGAGTCACTGGCGTCTTTGCGGAAAAACACCCGGTAGATATCGTAAGTCCAGACGGTGGCAAAGGCGCTGACGTTGCCCGCCATTCCGGACATGAATCCCGCCACCAGAGCGGTGATGCCGAGCCCCAGCAGGCCCGGCCCGCAGTAGCGCGCCAGCATCAGAGGCAGGACCTCGTTGTAACTGTGCTGTCCCGGACGCATGACGTCCTGCGGCACCAGGTGATAGGGCAGGACCGAAAGGGCCAGCAGTCCCGGCAGAATCACGATGAACGGCACCGCCATCTTGAAGAACGCTCCGATGATGGGAGCCATCTTGGCGGAACGCAGGTCCTTGGCGGCAAGCACACGCTGAACCACCAGGAAGTCGGTCGTCCAGTAGCCCATGCCCAGGACCGCTGTCAGCCCGAAGATGATTCCCGTCCATTGGATGCCCATCGGATTCGTCGAGAAATGCCCCAGCCCGCGCCACAGATGCGTAAGGTCGACGCCGGGAAAGTTCTCGTGAATCCGCGCCACCATTCCGGACCAGCCGCCGGTTTCTACCAGTCCCAGAATGGGAATCAGCAACGCCCCCAGCCAGATCAGGAAAAACTGGAGCACTTCGTTGAAAATGGCGGAGAACAAGCCGCCCATCGCCACGTAAACGCCCACCGTCAGCGAAGAGACCCAGATGCTGAAGTGGATATTCCAGCCGAGCACGACTTTCATCACCACGGCCATGGCGTACATGTTGACGCCCGACATCAGGATGGTCATCACGGCAAAGGTGACAGCGCTCAGCCCGCTGGTGGCCCGGTCAAACCGAAGATTCAAATATCCCGGCACCGAATGCGTTTTCGAGATGTAGTAGAACGGCATCATGATGATGGCCAGGAAGAGCATGGCGGGAATGGCGCCGAGCCAGTACCAGTGCGCGGCAAGGATGCCGTACTGATAGGCCGCTCCGGCCCAGCCCAGCAGTTCGAGCGAACCCAGGTTGGCCGACAGGAAACTCAGCCCGGCCACCCAGGCCGTCATCTCGCGCCCGGCAATAAAGAAGTCTTCACCGCTCTTGGCAAAGTTCTTGAGATAGAACCCGATGCCCAAAACCGCGATAAAGTAGATGACGATAATGGCAAGATCGAGCGGGCTTAAGGAAATGAGTTTTCCGGCCGCAGCAGCAGGCACAAGCGCAAATTGCATCATGGGTAATTCCTGTGAAAGATTCCGTGGGCGGTCAAGCCCCAGCAATGCCCAAAGTGAAACAGCAAGATGGCATGTTCCTTGATTTAGTTCAAGTGTGAATTTAACAATGGACGAATTTTCCGATAAAATTTCTGCGATAGGCCTTCAAAGTGAGGCGGGATGTTTCAGCGGGCGGCGGAATCCGATTTGCAGGTTCGCTCCTCCGGAAACGCGCTCCGCGGCGGCGCGGCAAAAATCCGTTTGTGCCTTGCCGAGCCATTCTGTATTATCGCGGGGGCAGTTTGCGGGGCGGACATCAGGAACCACGCTTGCCACCTTACAGCTTGCAACACCGTTCTGCGCCCGGACGGACGACAGTCTGACAAGAACATCAGGGAGAACACCATGAATCGACGCACCTTCAACAAGATCATTACCGGAGCGGGACTCGGCGCCGGCCTCGCCGCCTCGCCTTCTTTCCCTCTTGCAGCATCAGCGCAAACTGCGCGGGCGGAGAGTCCGGCCGTTCCATACAAAATCTCGATTATGTTGTGGACGGTTTTTCATCATCTGCCCTTCGAGGAGCGGTTGGAAAAGGTTGCGGAGGCCGGATACCACGCGGTGGAATTGGTGGGAGAATACAAGAATTGGTCGAAGCAGGACTATCGCAGGTACAACCACAAAAAGCGGGCTCTCGGCATCACCTTTGACACCACCGCAGGGTTCAAGCACGGCATTGGCGATCCCGCCGTACGCCCGCTATTCCTTGAAGAGCTTCGCGGCATGTTCACCGTATGCGACAAGCTCGAATGCCCTCGCATGATTGTGATGTCGGGCAACGTGGTCCCCGGACTCACGCGCGCGGAACAGCACGCAAGCTGCATCGAAGGCCTTAAGCGCGCCGCCGAATTGGCGGAGGGGAAAAACATCGAAATCCTTCTCGAGAACATCGACCCTGAAGAGAATCCCCGGTACTACCTGACCTCGGTCGCGGAAGGCTTTGAGGTCATCCGGGCAGTCAACAGCCCGCAGGTCCGGTTCCTCTACGACTTCTATCACGAACAGATTGCGGAAGGAAACCTGATCGAAAAGCTTGAGAAGAATATCGATCTCGTGGGCGTTTGCCACATTGCGGACGTGCCCGGCCGTCACCAGCCCGGCACCGGCGAAATCAACTACACGAATATTTACAGGAAACTTGTGGAACTCAACTATGACCGCTACGTAGCGATGGAATTCCATCCCACGGGCGATCCGGTGGCGACTCTCCGCACGGCGCGCCAATGGGCGCAAAATCCCGGCAGAGTCGCGTGCCGCCTCAGTTAAACCGGCCTCATCATCCTGCCGCTCTCAGAGCGCGGGATTCTTGAACCGCACGGGCGGCGGGACTTTTTGAGCGCCGTTCACCGCCCGCAGAAAGTCGAAATCGCAACCTTCATGCGCTTGCAGAATATGACCGAGAAACATCTTGCCGTAACCGCGGGCGTAGTGCGGCGAGAGGGCCGATTGCTTGATCACCGCGCCCGCCGGGGCCAAATTGCCCCGCGGAATCGCCGCCGTTTGCCCGCAAGCCGGCAACGAAGGACTCAGGAAAACAGAGGAAGGTGGATTCGATGCAAGAACTACTCAAGGCCTTCAGGGTTCATGGCAAGGAAGGGCTTTGTTCCGCAGGCTGGGCATATGGTTCTCTGCCGCGCCACCGAGCCGCGAACGCCGGCAGCGCGGCAGCGGAAAAACGGCCAACGCCAGTGGTCTCAAGGGCCGGCAGGCTTCCTCTCCAGAATCATCAAGGAGCGGAGAGAAAGCCGGTTCAAGAAAAATTACCAATCCGGTTTAAGATTGGGATTCACATTAAGAGACGAATTCGCAGAGACGTCAAAAGTCCGCAGCCACTCGCGATAGCCCCACTTCTGGATTGATAGAATATGCTTGCCAGCGGGTATCTGAACAGTGGTCGGCGTATGCCCCAAGAAGTACCCGTCAACCACAACGTCAGCGCCGGACGGCACCGACTTAAAATCGACGATATAAGTCTTGGCAGACTTCCCAGCCGTCAAGCCGGGATTCGCTTCTTTCGTGTAAGTCAGATAACGGGGAGCTTGAGGCTTGTTTTCCTCATCCGCATTTTGCTTCCCATTCTGGCTAGGGTTTTGCTGCTGCGGGTTGGCGGTGTTCTGGCCGTTCATCTGAGGGGTCATTTGTTGACCGCCTTGTCCCTGCGCCCAGGAGGTCACTCCAAGAAAGCAAATTGCAACGATGCTAAGAATCCATATGCGATGCCTCATCGTACCTTCCTTTCTCTGTGCATCATCAATCTATTAGCGGCAGCTTTGGACAACACCCAGCGCCAACTTTATCGGGTTCCCTATTTATTGAAACGAATCAGTTCAAGGCGCATCTATTATACATGGCCTTATTACCACATTATACCATAGAGGATCAACAAGAAGTGCAAAATCGAACACTAGGCATCCTTTCGCGGCATTCCAAATCAGCATACCATCAAATTCTAAAGCGGCGACACGTTGCAGTGGTAGCAGATCCGCGTGACTGACGTCACATCCGAATGTGATAAGGATCATGGCAGCAAAGTGGCAGATCTTTTAGAAATAAGGTTATGCGACCTATGATGATCCATAATGACCTTTCCCGTCCGAGAGGTTTGGTGCGGCGATCCACCATGCTTTTTGCTCTTCCGGCGCTCATAGCGTTACTTGCAGCGATTCCGGGCAGGGCACAAACCCCCAGTTCGCCCCCAACCGGACCGATCTCTCTTGAAGAAGCGGTAAGAATCGCGCTTAAGAATAACCCAACCCTTCAGGCGTCCGATGCTTACGCGGACGCAGCCCGGCATGGCATCGCAGTCGCCAAAGCCGGCTATCTTCCCCATGTGAATTTCTCAGAAGGATTCATGCGAGGGAACAATCCCGTCTATGTTTTCGGGAGCCTGTTGACCCAGCGGCAATTCACGGCCGCGAATTTTGACCTCGCCCACCTTAACGCGCCTGCGCCACTCGATAACTTCCGAACAGCTTTTACGGCTTCGGCGCCGCTGTATGATTTTGGCCGGACGTCGCGGAGAGTGACCGACGCGCGTCTCGGCGCGAGCAGCTCGCGCGAAGCATCCCATCGAACCCGCCAGGAAGTTATGTTCGAGGTGATCAACGCCTACCTGAATGGCCTTCTTGCGCGCGAACACATGCTGGTGGCGCAGGCTGCCGTCAAGATGACCAAGGCAGACCTGGCTCGCGCTCAGGCGCGTCAGCAGCAGGGGCTGGCGGTTCCTTCCGACGTTCTCAGCGCTCAGGCCCAACTGGCGCAAGCGCAGGAGGACTTGATTGTCGCCAAGAACGCCGTGGAAATGGCCGACGCTTCCCTTAATGTCGCAATGGGCCTTCCGGAAGACGCTTCCACCCGGACGGCGGGAAAACTTGCTGAAACCCAATTCAAGAGCAAGGACCTCGCAACTCTTCAGCAGGAGGCCTTGAAGGTTCGGCCGGATTATCTCCAGGTGCTGCTCGGGGTGAAACAGGCTCAGAACGGCGTCAGTTCAGCCCGCGGCGAGTTTATGCCAAGGATTGACCTGCTCGGTTCCTGGGAAACCGACAACCAGACGTTCGCCTCGCGCGGCGGCAACAACTGGACTGCCGGCGCCATGTTGACCTTCAACATCTTTAACGGCGGCGCCCGCCGCGCGCAGGTGGCGGAGTCCCATGCGCGCGAACGCCAGGCTGAAGCGATGCGGTCGCGCATGGAATCCGTCGTGCGTCTGCAAGTTCGCGAAGCGTATCTTAATCTGAACGCGGCGCGCGAGCGAGTGGAAGTCTCCCGCGACGCAGCAACCCAAGCCCGGGAAAGTCTGAGAATCTTACGCAACCGATACGATGCGGGCTTGGTCACAATTATGGACGTGTTGAGGGCCGAGACGATGCGAACTTCCGCACAGAACAATCATTTGAACGCCCTCTACGACTATCGGCTGGCCTCTGCGGCCCTCGAGTTGGCAACGGGAGAACTCAGCCCCAACTCGCCTGCCGTAACCCAGTAACCATTGGTCTTAATCCTGAGGAGACTTGTCGATGACACGCACAGAACGAATCCCTAAATTTATACTGCTTCTGACTCTTCTCGGATTTCTGACGGCCTGTGGGTCAAAAGAGCAGGCGCAAAAGCAATCTCCACAGGAGATCGCAGGCGTCGCAGTCGAAACCGTCCATCTTCAGACAACTCCGGAATATTACGAGGCTGTCGGCACCGTTAAATCTAAAACGTCCAGCGTGCTGGGAGCAGAAATCAGCGGAACGGTGCGAAAAATCCTGGTCAAAGAGGGCGACCACGTAAGGCGCGGCCAGTTGCTGGCTGTACTCGATGCCCGAACCGAGCGCGCGCAACTGGCGGCAGCCGCAGCGGGCATTCAAGCCAGCTCCCAGGGCATGGTCGAAGCCAACCAATCCCTCCAGGCCGCAACGGCCAACCGGCAGTTTGCCGAGGCCACATTCAACCGCTACAAGGGGCTGTTGGCCAAGGATTCCGTCAGCCGGCAGGAGTACGACAACGCAGAGACGCAATACAAGGCCGCCCTGGCGCAGGAGAACGCGCTCAAAGCCCGCGAAAAACAGGCGTCCGCGCAACATCAGCAGGCGCAGGCGCAACACGCCTCGGCCAAAGCAGTCTTCAGCTACTCGCGCATCGTTTCTCCCATCGACGGCGTGGTGACTTCGAAGTCGGTCGATGCAGGGACGCTGGTGATGCCGGGCACACCGCTCTTGACGGTTGAAGACAACCGCCAGTTTCGCCTGGATGCCAGCGTTCCCGGCCTTTACCTCGGGATGGTTCACATCGGCCAGACGGTGCCGGTCACGATCGACGCTCAGCAACTTCAGGGCGGCGTCACCGAAATCGTTCCGGCAGCAGACCCCAATACCCGAACTTTCACGGTTAAGGTTCAACTTCCGGCAAGCTGCAATTGCCAGTCGGGACAATACGGCAAGGCAGAGATTGCAATCGGCAGCGAGAATCGCCTGCTGGTGCCCCGCAATGCCCTGGTCAGCCGGGGCGAGTTGGAAGGCCTCTTCGTCCTCAACTCGCAGGGCATTGCTCAATATCAATTGGTCAAGCCCGGAAAACTATTTGGCGACCAGGTGGAAATCGTTTCAGGCCTCGCCGAGGGCGATCGCGTGGCTGTTTCCGAGGTCAATCGCCTTAGCGACGGAATGCGGGTCAAAACTCAATGAACAAAGGTGAACTTGGCATTGCTGGCCGTGTGGCCCGCTACTTTATCAACTCAAAGCTCACTCCGCTGTTGATGCTCTTCGCCATCCTGATGGGCGTCTTGGCCGTTTATGAAACGCCCCGCGAAGAAGATCCGCAAATCATCGTGCCCATGATGGACGTGATGGTGGCCATGCCGGGGGCCAGCGCCAAAGAAGTGGAGAAGCGGGTCACAACGCCCATGGAGCGGCTGATCTGGGAAATTCCCGGCGTCAAGTATGTC
>JAJYHU010000287.1 GCA_021784615.1 Acidobacteriota bacterium
GTCCGCTCCTGAACGCGCGGCATCCACAAGGATCACGGCGCGAGCCTTCTGCCACACCTCCATCAGGCGAGCCCCTTCGCCGCCGTGTTCGAGAACCTTGATATGGGCCGGCGTCCGTTCCCTGAGTCGTCGCGCCACTTCCAGCCCCACGGCATCGTCTCGGCGGAACGCGTTGCCGATGCCGATCACCAGCACTGAATCAGCGGGAACATTTTCCGGCATCTTATTCCCGGTCGATCTCAAGCTTCAAAAAGTGCGTGGAGCAGGAAATGCACGGGTCGTAGTTACGGATGGCCTGTTCGCACTGCCAGCGGAGCTTGTCGGCGGGAAGATCAAGGCGTTCGGGCACAAACTCCCGCAGGTCCTGCTCAATGACCTTCTGGTTCTGCGATGTAGGCGGAACAATTTTCGCATCCAGAATGACGCCCTGATCGTCCAGGCGATAGCGGTGATAGAGGGTTCCGCGCGGAGCTTCGCTCCATCCGAATCCGCTGCCGGCGCGAGGCTGTACTTCCACGGCCGGCGACTCGGGCATTTCATACTCGTCGATAATGCGCAGCGCCTCATCGCAGGCATAGAGCGTCTCGACGCTTCGCACGATGATGCTCTGGAAGGGGTTGCGGCACACCGGGCCGAGCCCCGCCTGGCGGGCGGCCTCCTGCGCCAGTGGAGACAGCCGGTCAAAGTTCAGGCTGTAGCGCGCCATCGGGCCCACAAAATACGGTCCCGCGCCTCGCAACACGGAATGCAAGGCGTGCGAATGCTCAACGTGTTCCTCGGCAAAATGCTTTTCGTAATCCCGTGCGGCGATGTCCAGCCCGTGGTTTGAAACAAGATGGCCTTCGTTGAAGGGGTATTCATCCGGATGGCGCATCGCCACAAACAGGTAGTCGCGCTCAAACTCCGGAAAACGCAGCTTGGCGGTCCAGCGCACGGTTTCAAGCGCCACATCGCGGGCCCGCTTCAGTTTTTCGGCCATCGGAGCCAGTTCACGCTTGCCGGGCACTTTGTAAAATCCGCCCACGCGGACATTAATGGGATGGATTTCCCGGCCTCCCACAAGCGCCACCAGTTCGTTTCCCGCCTTCTTCAAGCTGAGGCCCTGCTGAACCACGTCGCCGTGATCTCTCGCCATCTGGATGGCGTCCGCATAGCCCAGGAAGTCCGGCGCGTGAAGCATGTAAATATGCAGCGCGTGGCTTTCAATCCACTCGCCGCAATAAAGCAGGCGGCGCAGCGCCCGGAGCGGGCCATCGACCTTGACGTCAAAGGCATTCTCCATGGCATGGACGGCGCTCATCTGATAGGCAACCGGGCAGATGCCGCAGATGCGGGCCGTAATATCGGGGGCTTCGCGGAAGCTGCGCCCGCGCAGGAAGGCCTCAAAAAAGCGCGGAGGCTCAAAAATCCTCAGTTTGAAGCCAACCACCTGGCGGTCTTTGACCTTGATGTACAGGCCACCTTCGCCTTCCACGCGCGCCAGGTAATCAACCTTGATGGATTTTGCTTTCATGGATTCTGCTCTCGGAGTAAAAGGGTTCGGCGTAAGCGTTAAAGCTGCGGTAGATCTGTACCAGGTCCTTCTGTTTTACCCCAAGCCGCTCCCACGCCGCGCTCATTTCCCGGGTGTTGGGTGTTTCCATCGGCCCAAAGCAGCCGTAGCATCCGCGATGGTAAGCGGGGCAAAGGGCGCCGCAACCGGCGTGCGTGACGGGCCCAAGACAGGGCGTTCCGTGCGCCACCATCACACAAACCGCGCCGCGCCTCTTGCATTCCATGCAGACGCTGTGCGGACGCACGTTCGGCTTGCGCCCCTGCAAAAAGGCGCTGACCACTTCCACAAGCTGCTCTTTGTTGATGGGGCAGCCGCGCAACTCAAAATCCACGCGGATGTGCTCCGCAATGGGGGTGGATTTCTTTAAGGTGTCAATGTAGGCGGGAGTCGCGTAGACAATGGAGATGAAATCCTTCACGTCGATAAAATTGCGCAGGGCCTGAATGCCGCCGGCCGTGGCGCAGGCGCCGATCGTCACCAGAAACTTGGAAGCGCGCCGCACTTGATGGATGCGTTCGGCGTCGTGAGGCGTGCTGATTGAACCCTCCACCAGCGACAAATCATAGGGGCCCTTCACGACCGCTCGCGAGGCCTCCGGGAAGTTGGCAATATCAATCCGCTCAGTAAGGGGAAGTAGTTGATCTTCACAGTCCAGCAAGCTCAACTGGCACCCGTCGCAGGAGGCGAATTTCCAGACCGCAAGCTTGGGTTTCTGTTTTTTGGCCAAGGTTAAATCCCCCGGATATTCAGGAGCGTTTTAATGCTGTTGTAAGAGAAGACCGGCCCGTCTTTGCAGATAAAGGCCGGGCCAAACTGGCAATGGCCGCAGAAGCCCACGGCGCACTTCATGTTGCGCTCCATGGAGACATAGATGTTGTCCGTGTTCACCTCCATTTCCTCAATTTCCTGGATGGCAAAGCGCATCATGATTTCCGGACCGCAAATCATGGCCACGGTTTCGGAGGGATCAAACCGCGCTCTCGGGATGAAATTCGTGACTACGCCTACCGTCCCGTGCCAGGAAGCCGAAGCGCGGTCAACGGTGACCTGAACGTCGAGGTCGAACCGCCCGCGCCATTGCTCGAGTTCCTTGGTATACAAAAGGTCTGCGGGCGTCCGCGCTCCATAGAGTAAAACCACGTTGCCGTATTTCTGGCGGTTTCTGAGGACGTGGTAAACCACGGGCCGCAACGGCGCAAGCCCGATGCCTCCGGCAATGATGATGAGGTCGCGCCCGGCGGCTGCGGCCGCCGGCCAAGCGCTGCCAAAAGGACCCCGGACGCCCACCGTGTCACCGCGCCGCAGATGTCCCAGCGCCTTGGTGGTGGCGCCTACGGCTCGAATCGTATGCACCAACTTTTCTGGCCGTCCTGGGTCGCCGGAGATTGAAATGGCAACTTCACCTACTCCGAACGCGTAGAGCATGTTGAATTGGCCCGGAGCAAAGGGAAAGGCGCCGCCCGCGGCCGGAGCCAGCTCCAGCGTAAAGGTATCGTAAGTCTCCTGGCGCACCCGCTGCACCGTGCAAGGACGGGGAAGCATGGGAGCGGAGGGTTCCCTACCCATCATCGTTTCAGGGGTTGAGTTCGTAGACATTGAGCAGCTGCAACCTCGTGGCCAGAAGGGCCCTTGCCATCAGTTGAGAAAACCGCTTCATGAATTCGTATCCCATGTCGTGATTGTCCTCGGTTTTCTTGCGCAGGCACGCGCCGTCCAGCGCAATGGCGCGGGTGAATTCAACCGCCTGCGCGTCGAACCTCCAGCGGTGGGGCGGGAAAAGCCAGGACCAGCCGAGAACTTCGCCCTGATCGAGCGTCAGGATGACGATCGGGCCGCGTTCGGGCGCAAACGCCTCCAGCGCCACTTTGCCCTGGCGGATCAGGTAAAACTGATTGGCTTCTTCCTCAGCGCGAAAGATGTATTCACCCGCTTCAAAGCGGACGTTGGAGGCACAACCCGTCAGCAGTTCCAGGTATCGTTGATCCATGCCTTTGAAGAAGGGATGCTCGGCCAAAATGCGTTCAAGAGTTTCCATATTTGTCTCCCACGGGCGAACTTTTTGGAGATTGGGGCGCTTGCCGGATCGCCCGGACTTCCTCCGTGATGTCAATGGCCACCGGGCACCAGGTGATGCAGCGCCCGCAGCCCACGCAGCCCGACGTTCCAAACTGGTCGAACCACGTTGCCAGCTTGTGCGTCATCCACTGGCGGTAACGCGCCTTCGAGGTGGCCCGGATGCTGCCGCCGTGAATGTAGGAAAAATCTTTGGTAAAGCAGGAGTCCCACTTCTGCCACCGCTCCGCGTGCTCGCCTTGCAAGTCTGTAACATCTTCGACCGTGGTGCAGAAGCAGGTGGGGCAAACCATCGTGCAGTTGGCGCAGGTGAGGCAGCGGGCGGCCACGGTGTCCCACCGCGGATGCGCGTAGTTTTGATACAGCAGTTCCTTGATGTTGGTTGTGTCCATGTAGCGGCCCATTTGCTGGGCTGCGCTGGCGACGGTATCTTCAGCAGCGGCTTTTTCCCGGCCTTCCACTTCGCGGCCCGGAAGCTCGGCCAGAATTTCGGCGCCCAGGTCCGTCCCGGCCTCGACCACAAAGTAGTGACGCTCTGGCTCGCAGACTTCCGTAAGCGCAAGATCGAACCCGGCCGCGGCCTTGGGCCCCGCGCCCATTGAAACGCAGAAACAGGTTCCGCCGGCCTGGCCGCAATTGACGGCAACGATGAAGGCGTGCTCCCGCCTCGCTTTATAAAGAGGGTCGACGTAATAGCCGTTCAGAAAGACCTTGTCCTGGATGGCGATGGCGTGCAAATCGCATGAGCGGACGCCAATGAAGGCGGTTTTCTGAGTGTCGGGCTTTTCTTCCGTAACCTCAAAAGTTTTTCCCTTGCGGTCAGCCTGCCACAGGCGCTCGGCGGGAGGATGAAGGAACTTCTTCCAGGAGTGCGGGCCGACGGCATAGCCGAAAAGCGCGTCGTCGCTGCGCTTCTTCAGGCGGTAGGTTCCGCCCTCCTGCTCGTCCGTCCATCCGGCCGGCAGGTCGGCTGCCGAGTTGATCTCGTCAAAGACGATGGCGCCTTCGCGCACCGCCGGACCGAGCAATCGATAGCCGCGTTTGCTCAAGGCGCCGAAAAGCCGGTCAAGGCTTGCGCCTTCCAGCATCCGGAGCGTTCCGACTTTTAGCGCAGTCTCCGTCACGCTTCCTCTCGGCGCCATCATAGCGCGGTTCAGGGGGAAATTCATCTTGGAGCACTATCGACGATAGCCTCCAAGGGCTTGAAAGACAGTGACAGGCATCACACGTGGCCGGGGTATCAGTCACTGCCGGGCTTTACCGGGTCACTCTACCGGGCTGATGTTTCTCTTTCCTGGTCAGAGAAGTTGACGGCATAGGGCGCAAAGACCGCTTGCTTTACCTGCGGATAAGGAGTTTGCCAGCCGCGAACTTCATGCCACAGAATTCGATTCAGCGTGTTGCTCGGCACGTCGTCGGGCACGCTGAAATTCATTTTCATTGAGGCCAGCGCCGCCCGGCGCGCCGCGCCCTGCAAGGCGTTGAGAGGCGGATTCACCTGGAAGAGCGATTGCTTCGGTTTGAGGGCGGTGTAGGGAGTGAAATCCGGAGTGTTCTGGAAGCTGTTTCGCATGTCGTTGGCGATCCGGTCAAAGATTGAAAGCGTGGGCAGACCCAGCATCTGTTCGATGGTCTTCACCATGCTCAAATGCGAGTAGAAAGTTGAATCCACCGTGCCGCGCCGGATGTAAGGGCTGATGGCGAGCGCCACGGTGCGATGCCCGTCCACATGGTCGATGCCGTCCTGGGCGTCGTCTTCCACCACAAAGATGGCCATGCTCTTCCAGAAGCGCGATCTCGAGAGGCCTGCGACGATCTTGCCCAAAGCCCAATCATTGTCGGCCGCCATCGCCTGCGGAGTGGATACGCCCGGCCTGGTGCCCGCCGTATGGTCGCAGGGCAGTTGCACCAGCGCCAGATTGGGCATCTCGCCGCTCTTTTCCCAACCCTGGAGATGCTTCAGAAAAATTTGCGCGCGCACCTCGTCCGGAACGGCAAGCGTCCAATAGGGATAATCATGGACCACAATCCTGTTCAGGGATTCGACCGGAGCCGTCAGATGGAAGCGGCCGGAAAAGTCCGCGCCATCCTCCCACTCCGCCAGCATCTTGGCCCGCCGCTGGATCTTCATTTTGTCAAAGGGCACGGGCACATATTCGCCGAAGTCTTCGACTGTTTTCCTGTGCGCCAGCGCATCGTTCCAGATAAAGCCGCCCGCGGCGGGCGCGATTGGGTCGGCGCCGTCGTATGGGTAGCTCCGCCCCTGGTAGCCGGGCCAGTAGACGTAATCGGTCTCGGCGGCTTGCGTCAGCCATTGGTGGCCATCGGCGCTGTTGCCGCCAGCGGCGTAAAAGTTGTCAAGCAGCACGAACTGGTCTGCCAGGCGATGCTGGTTGGGCGTGATGTCACGTCCAAACTCCACCAGCGAGGGATCGCTGTTGCCCTGGCTCATGTCGCCGAAAACCTGGTCGTAGGTCCGGTTCTCTTTGATGATGAACACCACGTGATGAACGAGCGAAGGGTCACCGGGCCGCGCAGGAACCGGCAAAGCTTTCACCTGCGCGCTAGCATGTGCGGGAGCAGAAGCAGCCGCGCCGCCCCGCAGCGCCAAATGATTATTCTCCGCCACGGCGGACGTGTAACCTTCCAGTTGCGCGGCGTCCGGCACTTGAATCACTTCCACCGACGAGCGGTCCGAATGCACGTACCGCCGTGTCGGTCCCAGCTGGATGTTGCGCAGGCCTTCCCTCTTCGCCATCTTTGCGATGGCCTCGGGAGTTCCGCCCGGCCCCACTCCCATCAGGTTCGACACCAACAAATACCGTCCGTCGGCGCTCAGCCGCAGGTCGTTCGGATACCACGCCGTGGGAATCAGCCCTTCCAAATGTCCATCGGCGGTTTGAATGAGGGCGATGGCGTTGATGCCTCCGCAGGCCACGTAAAGCGTTGTGCCGTCCGGGCTCACCGCGAGCGCGTTTGGAGCGACTCCGGCGGCTTTCCCCTGGAACGGCCGGAGGGGAATGGTTTGGGCCACCTGATTGGTTCCCGTGTCAATCACCGAGACGGTGTCGGAATTGCTGTCGGTCACGTAGAGCCGCGCGCGCAGCTGATCCCAATACAAGGCGGTCGGGTGAAGTCCGGTTTCGATCGTGTTCGTCACGCGCATGCTGCGCAGGTCCACGCGGCTGACGGTTCCGGTGGAGGCGATGCCGCGCTGGTCCACTACCACGCGGTCGGCGCCGGGCTTGGTGCCTGTCGGGGCCGTCTGGTCGTGCCGCTCCGGAAATCGCCCGCCCCAGTTGGAGACGTAAGCTACCGTGCCTTTATTGTTGAGAGCCACGCCAAACGGCGCGATGCCCGTCTTCACCGTTCCCTTCACCTTGCCGGAAGCAAGATCGACCACGGCCAGCGCATCGTTAAAGGTCAAGGCCACTCCCGCGTAGCGTTCGCCGACCGCGTTTTTTTCCACCGCCGCCGAAACTTCGCCCACCGCATAAGTTCCGAGGTCCCCGGCAATCACTTTTTCATCCTGTCCCGAGATGCGAAGAAGCTGGATGACATTTTCCATCTTTTGATGCGTTCGAACGGATGCAGAAGCGCTCAGCAGAGGTTCCTGAGTCACGGGATCAAGAATCATTCCCTGCATTCCTGGATGCCCCGCTCCTTGAACCACTTCCAGGACCCGGTTGTTTCGCCAATCAAGCTTGCAAATGGCGCCCGAGTTGACCGCCACGTAGATCGTGCCATTGGAATTCCCGAATGCCACCGCGTAAATCCGCCCGCTGAAAATGCTTTGCTCGCCCGCCGGCGTGATCGATTGCCGCGTGGTCACAACGCCGGGCTTGGTAACCGCCCGCACCGGCGCCTTCGGCGCCTGGCACAACGCGAAACCTGCCGCCAGCAAAACCACGACGGGTGCAGAGCTGATCTTCAGGAGATGCCGGACGATGTTCATAATTGCTCCCTTGCTTTTGCGGGAAACGGGTTTCCCCGCCAGGGTTTGCCGTAACCCAACATAATATAAAGAATTTGTGTGCAGAGTAACATGAAGATTTCGTGACAAAGTTTTGCCCGAGTGCGCCTGGCAGTTTTCAATAAACTGCGTAGAATGCGCATCCGGCGCGGTACCTTCACGCATGTGCGCGAGTTGGAACAGGCCTTCATGATTACTTATGCCAGCACAACCGCAAACCGAGACCCTTTGTGTGGGCCGCCTCGGCTACGACGATCCTCAACAAGGTCAAAAGAGTTTGTGAACGAACTTACGTTACATGACGCTAGTGCTTAGTTGCGTTAGTTAGCTATAGTATGTAACAGTTGGGCATGTTGAGGCATGCCCCCAAACTCGAATGCTCCGAAGATGTATTGAACCAACTCGTCGTCCTCAGCAAGAGCCGCACGGAAGAGGTGCGCAAGGTGGAGCGCGCTCGTATTATTCTGGCGTGCTTGCAGGGCAAAGAGAACCAGCGAGTCGCGCGCGAGGTGGGAGCTGCGATTCCCACGGTGAGCAAATGGAGGCGGCGCTTCGCCGAGCGCGGCTGGGAAGGGTTGCGCGATGGGCCGCGCTCGGGCAAGCCGCCTACTTATGGTCCGGCGTTGCGCGACGCGCGCATGGCGCTCCAAATGTCCCAATACTATGAGGAGGCGCGGGAGCTGGCCCGGCTGATCACCGAATGGTCGCTGGGATTGAAGAACGGCAGCCATTTTCTGGT
>JAJYHU010000390.1 GCA_021784615.1 Acidobacteriota bacterium
TCGATTACGTGCGGCTCCCGGAAGGATACCGGGCGTGACCCACAAAAAAGCCCACGGTCAGGAAAACACTGACCGTGGCTACCGGCTTAAAGCCACGGTGAACGTTCTCAACGTGGAAATGGGCCTGGGAATGGAGACCATCCAGGTGATTTCGAGGAATGGGTCTCCGGTGAACGAGCCCTCTAAGACCGAGTACGTGCCTGGCTTGGCGGTGGGGAGATTTGAGGGATCGAACACGCAACTGGGAGTCGGTGTGGGCGGCTGTTTGGGTGCCTGCGGTGAGCTTTCGGGGGGAATTCAGCTCGACCAACTGTGGAACCAAACAAAAGAGCTTCTGGGCGGGTTTTGAGCCAGATTCCAGAATGCTGCCTGCTACTAACCAAACTCGCGCGTAGATTGATGCAATTTGGGCCATGCGTTATGGCTGGCTACCGATCAGGAGTTTTTGGCAGTGCAGTAAAACCTAGTGTTAGGGTGGGGGTTTGCGGTGTTTAATTGGGTTCAAGCGTCTTGGGCGAAGAGGGTCTTTCGTCTCACGTCTTGGGTATTTGTTTGCTTGGCGCTTCTCGTCGTTTTCGCGGAGACTCCTTGGTTCCGGCGCCTTGAGGCCAACCCGTCTGAACTCTTTCCTTTGAGGCTATTGGGTGGCGTGCTCGGTGTCGTCGGTGCCGTCACAGGCCTGATTTTATGGTTCGGAATGGCGATTTTTTGCGCTCGCGAAGATCGCTCTCGTTTCAGCGTCAAGCTAATGTGGTTTGCCCTCTTCCTCATTACGGGACCCTTTGCGTCGGCGGCCTACTACTTTTTGGCCTATAGAAAGCAGCTGAGAGGGGCATCGTAGCGGGCTGGTGGCGCATTAGGGTTTTAATGTCTGCGATCAGCGAAGCTGAGGGGAGTTAGAATCGCGTGGTGCCACGACCGCAGCGCGATTTCGACCACGACCTACAACGCGCTGGGGGAGGCGGCGGAGCGCGTTGCGCCGACGTTTCGCGTGGACCACGTCTTCGATGCGGAGGGCGGGATTCTGGGCATTTTCAACGAAGCGGGGGGATGGGCGGAGGAGGACGTGCCGGGAGTGGGTAGCGCAGAGGTGGGCGCGGTTAGCCCTCCTCTGCGGGGTCTGGTTGTGGGAATTGTTTCGACAGTTGCACAAGATCATATCAATGATGTATTTCATAATACTTAATGATTGCCTGAAGAAAAGCCGCAGAGGAACGCACAAAACGCGTACCTCTGACGCGCTACCAACCGTGACGTAGAGACGTTCCGCTGGAATGTCTCCCCAGGCACGACGCCTCAGCGAGGCGCCTCCACCTCCATGGCCGCATCGACAAGGTTGTCAGCTGCGCCAGGGGAAAAGCGGGCGAAGTTTTGCGAAGGGCTCGTCATGGATCCGCGGCCAGGTTCCAGCACTCCCCAGTTCGCTCCCCCCCGGGGATTGTGCGGCGGGCGTGCCGGGCGCAGAACACTTAAGCCGCTCCCGCAACGGGACCATCCACCCGCGGCCAGACGGGCAAGCCAGCCCGCGCCTGCGGCGGGTTCCGGGCAGGGCTCGCCAATAGGCCCCATATGTCGGCTATCGACGATGCCAGGGCGGCGATCGGCACAACAAGCAGCGCCGGGAGCGCCCTCGCAAGGCGGCGCGCTCATGTTTGGAAATGGATTCTCATTTTTATGAATGCAGCCATCAAAAGTAGAATGCGTTCCGTTTGCTCGCGCCGGATTCTATCACGAACGCGTTCGAACTCCCGCGGCTCACGCCGCGGGCGGATTCCCGCCGCCGCAAAACTAAAAAGGAGCCCCTGCCCCGCAAACGAAAAGGTCGTTTTCGAAGCGGTTTATTGATATGATGGGGAGTTTTGATCACATACAGGAAGATATTCAAAATGCCTATGAACCCTTTTAACACGCGCGCTTCGCTGGAAACAAAGAGCGGCCGCGCCGCCTTTTATCGCCTTGAAACCCTGGGAAAAGAGGGCTTGGGGGAAATCTCCCGCCTGCCGTTTTCCATCAAAGTGCTGCTGGAAGCGGTGCTGCGCAACACGGACGGCCACCTGATCAAAGAAAGCGACGTGGCGGCGCTGGCGGGCTGGAAAGCAAACTCCGCCGTCCGGCAGGAAGTGCCTTTCAGGCCCGCGCGGGTGATTTTGCAGGATTTTACCGGCGTTCCGGCGGTGGTGGATCTGGCCGCGATGCGCTCGGCGATGGAGCGCCTGGGCGGCGACCCCGCGAAGATCAATCCCCTGGTTCCCGTTGATCTGGTGATCGACCACTCGGTGCAGGTGGATGTGTTCGGCATCCCCATGGCCTTCCAGCGCAATGCCGAGATCGAGTTCCGCCGCAACCGCGAGCGGTACGAATTCCTGCGCTGGGGCCAGCAGGCGTTTGCGAATTTCCGCGTGGTGCCGCCGGCCACGGGCATTGTCCATCAGGTGAACCTGGAATTTCTTGCCAAGGTGGTGCAAGCCGGCAAGGAAGGATCGGAAACCGTTCTCTATCCGGACACGCTGGTGGGAACCGACTCGCACACGACCATGATCAACGGCCTGGGCGTGCTCGGCTGGGGCGTGGGCGGCATTGAGGCCGAGGCGGCCATGCTGGGCCAGCCTTATTACTTTCTGGCGCCGCAGGTGGTGGGTTTCAAGCTGAAGGGCAGGCTGAAGGAAGGCGTGACGGCCACCGACCTGGTGCTGACCGTCACCGAGATGCTGCGCAAAAAAGGCGTGGTGGAAAAATTCGTGGAATTTTACGGCCCGGGCCTCTCGCAAATGGCGCTGCCCGACCGCGCCACGGTCGGCAACATGTCTCCCGAATATGGCGCCACGATGGGCTTCTTCCCCGTGGACGCGGAAACGGTGCGCTTTTTGCGGCAGACGGGCCGGACGGAAGATGAGGTTGACCGCGTGGAGCGCTACACCAAGGAACAGGGACTCTTCCGCACCGACCAGACGCCCGACCCCGAATTCAGCGACACGCTGGAGCTTGACATGGAAACCGTCGAGCCCAGCCTGGCCGGGCCCAAACGCCCCCAGGACCGCATTGCGCTTTCCAACATGAAGAGCGCGTTCCAGAAGATTCTTACGGCGCCCACCCAAGAGCGGGGATTCGGCCTCTCGCCTGATGAACTCGGACGGAGCGTTACCGTCGGCTTTAACGGATCGCAAGCGGCGCTTAAGAATGGGTCCGTGGTGATTGCGGCGATTACTTCCTGCACCAACACGTCGAATCCTTCCGTGATGCTGGCGGCGGGATTGCTGGCGAAGAAAGCGATTGAGCGCGGCCTGAAAGTTCCACCCTACGTCAAGACGAGCCTGGCGCCCGGATCGAAAGTGGTGACGGAATATCTGGAAGCCGCGGGGCTTTCCGAATCCCTCGATAAAGTCGGCTTCAGCCTGGTCGGCTACGGTTGCACCACGTGCATTGGCAACAGCGGTCCGCTGCCCGAGGAAGTGTCCGCGGCCCTTGCCAAAACCCCGCTGGTTGCCGCAGCCGTCCTTTCAGGAAACCGCAACTTCGAAGGGCGCATTCATCCCCAGGTTCGCGCCAACTATTTGGCTTCCCCGCCCCTGGTGGTAGCTTACGCGCTGGCCGGCCGGGTGGATATCGACCTTTCAAGCGAGCCCCTGGGCACGGACTCGAAAGGCGAGCCAGTTTATCTGCGCGAGATTTGGCCGACGCGGGAAGAAATCATCTCAACCATGGGCAAAGCGATCCGGCCCGAGATGTTCCACAAGGTTTACGGAAACGTCTGGGACGGCAATCCCACCTGGAACGCCATTCCGGTGGCCGGCGGCGCGCTCTATCCGTGGCAGGACGATTCAACCTACATCCAGGAGCCGCCGTTCTTTACGGAGCTGAGCATTGAGCCGCCTCCCATCCGCGAAATCAAGGGGGCGCGGGCGCTGGCGTTGCTGGGGGATTCGATTACCACCGATCACATCTCGCCCGCCGGCGATATTCCCGAGAACGGTCCCGCCGGGCGTTACCTCGCGAAGCACGGCCTGGCCAAGAAGGATTTCAATTCCTTCGGCTCGCGGCGCGGCAATGACCGCGTGATGGTGCGCGGCACGTTCGCCAACATTCGGCTGAAGAACCTGCTGCTTCCGGGCACCGAAGGCGGCGTGACGGTGCATTTCCCGGACGGCGAAAAGATGTCCATCTATGACGCGGCCATGCGTTACAAGCAGGAAGGCGTGCCGCTGGTGGTGGTCGCGGGGCGCGAATACGGCTCCGGCTCCTCGCGCGACTGGGCGGCCAAGGGAACCTTGCTGCTGGGCGTGAAGGCGGTGATCGCGGAAAGCTACGAGCGCATCCACCGCAGCAACTTGGTCGGCATGGGCGTTCTGCCGATCGAGTTCCAGAAAGGCGAAAGTGCGGCGTCGCTGGGGCTAAAGGGGAATGAAGTTTTTGACATCACCGGCCTGAGCAACCAGATCCAGCCGCATTCTGAAGTCCAGGTGACGGCCCTTGGAGCGGACGGCGCGCGCCGGGAATTCAAGGCAACCGTTCGCCTGGATTCCGTGGTCGAGGTCAACTATTACCGCAACGGCGGCATCCTTCCCGCGGTCCTTCGAAATTTCCTGCGGGAAGATTAAGCGATTTTGATTTGTTCAGTGCGCTGCGCCTTTGGGCAGTGTGCTGAAAACAGCAGATGCTTCAGCATGGCGGCTTCCGATTTTTCAGCGGCCCGTGGGCGCTATCGGCAAGCGCAAAACTTATGAGGGAGGATTTCTCAAGGCATGGAGTCATATAACGGAGTCACGGTGCCCGAAAACGGGAAAGCAATCAATTTTGTCGACGGAAAGCTGATTATTCCGGATAACCCGGTTATCCCTTATATCGAAGGCGACGGGACCGGACGCGACATCTGGAAAGCCACGGAGCGCGTGTGCGACGCCGCGGTGAAGATAAGTTACGGCGGCAAGCGGCGCATCGCCTGGTTCGAGGTTTTTGCCGGAGAGAAAGCCTTCCGCCAATTCGGCGAATGGCTGCCGCAGGGCACCTTGGACGCCATCAAGACCTTTCACGTGGCCATCAAAGGGCCGCTGACCACACCGGTGGGCGGCGGGATTCGCAGCCTGAACGTGGCCCTGCGCCAGTTGTTGAATCTTTACGCCTGCTGGCGGCCGGTCAAGTACATTCCCGGCGTTCCCTCGCCCGTGCGGCATCCGACCAAAATGAACGTCGTCATCTTCCGTGAAAATACCGAAGACGTCTACGCCGGGATCGAATGGCGGGAAGGCACGGACCAGGCGCGGCGCGCCATCGAATTTGTCAATGCGCTGCTGAGGGAAGGCAAAGTCAACAAGCAGGTCCGGGCGGATTCCGGCATCGGCATCAAGCCCATTTCCATTCTGGGAACCAAGCGGCTGGTGCGGCGAGGACTCCAGTACGCGCTCGACCACGGACTCAATCGCGTGACCCTGGTGCACAAGGGCAACATCATGAAGTTCACCGAGGGCGCCTTCCGCGACTGGGGCTATCAATTGGCGCGGGAAGAATTCCGCGGCAAGATCGTCACCGAGCGCGAAAGCTGGATTCTCGGCAACAAGGACAATGATCCCGGTCTCTCGGTTGAAGCGAATGCGGCAATGGTTGAGCCGGGGCTTGAAATGGCTGCCGAAAGCTTTAAGCAGCAGGTTTATAAGGAAGTCGAGGAGTGCCTGAACTCGATCTACGCAACGCACGGAAAAGGCAAGTGGAAGCGGATGGTTCTGGTGAATGACCGCATTGCCGATTCCATCTTCCAGCAGATTCTGACCCGCGCGGACGAATACCAGGTGCTCTGCACGCCCAACCTGAACGGCGATTATCTTTCCGACGCCTGCGCCGCGCAGATCGGCGGCCTGGGTCTTGCGCCCGGCGCCAACATCGGCGACGGCTACGGCGTGTTTGAAGCGACGCACGGCACGGCGCCCAAATACGCGAATAAAGACGTGATCAATCCCGCCGCGCTGATCCGCTCCGCTGTGCTGATGTTCGAGTTCATGGGATGGCCGGAAGCCGGAGAGTTGATCGAGCGGGCGCTCGCCACAACCATCGCCCAGCATCGCGTCACCTATGACCTGGAACGCCTGATGGAAATGGAAGGCGTCGAGGGAATTCAAAAGCTTGGCACCAGCGCCTTTGCCGGCGCCATCATCGAGAACATGGCAGCAGTGAAAGTGAGCGCGGTTTAGCGTTTTTTTGGGAACGACGTTTCCCGTAGCGCCACCCATTAAGGTGGCACCGGAGCACGAAGGCCCGGGCTACAACAGAAAACTCATCGAAGGAGAGGAATCATGCGCAAGAAGGTAACGGTAGTGGGCGCGGGCAACGTCGGCGCGACCGTCGCCCATCGCCTGGCGGATAAACAACTGGCCGACCTGGTGGTGATTGACATTCTGGAAGGAGTCCCACAAGGGAAAGCGCTTGACCTGCTGGAGTCGGGTCCGATTGAAGGCTACGACGTGCGGATCAAGGGCACCAACGATTACGCCGACACGGCCAACTCCGACGTTGTGGTGATGACAGCGGGCTTTCCGCGCAAGCCGGGCATGAGCCGCGACGACTTGCTGAAGAAAAACTACGACGTGGTGAAGGGCACCATCGAGAAGGTCGCGAAGGTATCGCCGGAAGCGATTCTGATTATCGTCACGAACCCGCTGGACGCCATGGCGCAGACGGCGCTCAAAGTGAGCTGCTTCTCGAAGAACCGCGTGATCGGCATGGCAGGCGTTCTCGATACGGCACGCTATCGAACCTTTATCGCTGAAGCGCTGAACGTGTCGGTGCAGAACGTCCAGGGATTTGTGCTGGGCGGGCACGGTGACACCATGGTTCCGGTGCCGCGCTACACCACCGTGGCCGGTATTCCCGTCGGGGAATTGATGCCGAAAGAGAAGCTCGACGCCATCATCGACCGCACCCGCAAGGGCGGCGCGGAAATCGTGAACTACCTGAAGACCGGCAGCGCCTTCTATGCTCCTTCGGCCGCGGTCGTGGAAATGATCGAAGCCATTTTCAATGACCGCAAAAAGATTCTGCCCTGCACCGCGTATCTGGAAGGCGAGTAGATCGGAAAGGGGCTTTTTGTCGGCGTTCCCGTCAAGCTGGGAGCGCGCGGGATCGAGCAAATTATTGAAATCAAGCTGACGCCCGAAGAACAGGCGGCGCTTCAAAAATCCGCCGACGCGGTGGAGGAACTCGTCAAGATTATCGGCGTGTAAACACTAAGTGCAAAGTATGAATTATGAAGTATGAATGAAAAATCGGCAAGGTAGCGCAGCCTTCGCGTTTTTCGAAGTCTGCGTTTTTTGTTCTCCATGGTCCAAAACGTCAGTCTATCGTTCTCAATTCAACCCTTCGAAAAGGTGTTCGCGATTACTCCCATTCTGGCAGGGACACCTCTGACTGAAATTGTTTCGTCATTTGAACGTGAAAGGCGTTTTGAGCCCGTAGATGGTTATGGCGGCTTGATTCCTCAGTACTTCAATTGTGGCCGTCTGGACCGCTATTTCTTAGGCGACTTTGACCAGGATAGTTACTTTGCGCGCTTAGGCCGCATTTACTTGCTAGGCTGCAAGTGTGGTGAAGTTGGCTGCTGGCCGTTAGCTGCCGGGGTCAAACTGGGCAGTGAATCAGTTGTGTGGGATTCATTCGGACAGCCACATCGGCGGGAACGCGATTACTCAGATTTCGGCCCCTTTGTTTTCGAAGTGCACCAGTACCGGCAAGCCGTTGCCGATCTTCACGCTAAGTTCCCTGCCGAGGGACAGTAGGACAAACCGCAGAGTTTCTAATGCCCGGAAACTCTGATACCTTTCTTTATCCTTTATCCTTCATCCTTCACACTTCAACGATTTCTACGCGTTTGATGACGACGGGCTTGGTGGGCTTATCGTGCGGGTCTCTTTGGGCCAGGGAGATTTTGGTGACGACGTCCTGGCCTTCGATGACTTGCCCAAAAATCGTGTGATGGTTGTTGAGCCACGGGGTAGGCGCCACGGTAATAAAGAACTGGCTGCCGTTGGTGTTGGGGCCGGCGTTGGCCATGGCGAGGCGGCCCACGCGGTCAAATGCCAGATCGTCCGTGAACTCGTCCTCAAACTGATAGCCGGGGCCGCCCGTGCCGGTTGAAAGCGGGCATCCGCCCTGAATCATGAAGTTGGGGATGACGCGATGGAAAATCAATCCGTCATAGAAAGGCCGCTGGACGGGCTGCCGGGTTTTGGGATCGGTAAACTGCTTGCTTCCCTTGGCGAGCCCCACAAAGTTTTCGATGGTCTTGGGGGCTTTGTCCGGAAATAAAGCGCAGGTAAAATTCCCTTCCGACGTTAGAT
>JAJYHU010000244.1 GCA_021784615.1 Acidobacteriota bacterium
AAAGCCCACGGTCATCAGGAAAACACTGACCGTGGCTACCGGCTTGGAAGGACAGTAGCAAGTAGCGCCTCATTGTCCAGAGATTCTGCGGGTTTTGACGCATCGTATAGACGGACAACGTGGTGTATAATGGCCACTGGAGTGACCACAATGAAGATCAGTTCAGTTCGTGAGTTTCGTGACCATGCAACGGGCTTGCTCCGGTCGAAGGACCCCGTGTTAGTGACGCGGAGGGGGAAACTGGCCGGGATTTTCTTCCCCAGCCCGGATGTCACACTTCCACTGGAGCTTAAACGCGAACTTTTCGGCATGCTGAGCCGCGCTATCGCCGTCCAAATCAAGCGGCGCGGCCTCCGTGAAGAAGAAGTGCTTGCCGACTTCGAGCGGTGGCGGAAGGAGCGCCGTGCGCATCGTCGCCGACGCTAATGTTCTCCTCGCGGCGGTGTTGGGCGGCCGCGCGAGCTTGATCCTCGAAAGCCCCCAAGTCGAAGGAATTCTTACCGTCGGGCAAATCATCAACGAGGTCGAGGAGTATGCCATTCTTTTGGCGAGGAAGAAAGGCCTCGCTGAGGACTTGGTGCTCCTTGCGGTTGGGGCCTTGCCGGTAACTATCATTGAGCAAACGGCTTACAAAGCAGCGATTCCCGAGGCAACGAAACGCATCGGCAAACGTGACCCGGACGATGTCGAACTCCTCGCCCTGGCCATTGCTCTCAACCTCCCGGTTTGGTCCAATGATAAACACTTTAGGCGGACTGGCGTCGAGTGGCTTACGACGGAGGCACTTCTCAAGCGCCTGGGCCTGATTGGCGGGTCGTAAGAGCATCCTCAGGATCGAAGGGCTTCGGCAACAGAGTCCGCGACCTCTCCGAGCATGGCGCGAACCTGCTTCTGCCACACGCGGGAGTTAACGCCGTGCGCGATCCGGCCTATGAAACCCAGCCGCTCGGCAATGTTGTTTCGGTTGGCACGAATATCTTGCTTACGGGTCCGGATATAGAGCAAGCAAGTAGCGCATCCTCAGAATGAGCCCAGAAAGGACTGTAAAGCCTTTCATTGGGGGTTAGGGAAACACATCTTTAGGGTGTATCCCAGCTTGCGGGAAACTTCCTTCTGGGGTATCCCCCACATCGCGGGAAAGCCTTTAATGCTTGACATTTAACGTACAGCGTTATACCCTTACATAGTGATTAAATCGTTCCGCTCGAAACAGACGGAGCGCCTTTTTAACCGCGAGCGAGTGCGAGAGTTCCAGTCCATCGAGCGGATCGGGCTGAGGAAGCTGACCATGCTCGACGCAGCCAAGGAATTGCATGACTTGGCGGTGCCGCCCGGCAACCGACTCGAACCGCTGCGCGGAGACCGCGAGGGACAGCACAGCATTCGAATCAATGACCAGTGGCAGGTCTGTTTCGTCTGGCAGGATGGCGACGCCTACGAAGTTGAAATCACGGACTACCATTAAAAGGGGCAAAGAACATGACTGCAAAGCTGAAGCCGGTTCATCCCGGAGAGATTCTCCGCGAAGAGTTTATGGAGCCGCTCGGCCTTAGCATGAACAGGCTGGCGCTTGATCTGCGCGTGCCGGTGACGCGGATTGCTGAGATTGTTCATGAGCGCCGGGCCATCACCACCGATACGGCGCTGCGTCTGGGCAGACTCTTCGGAACTTCCCCGGAATTTTGGCTCAACCTTCAGACCCGCCACGATTTGGAGACCACGCGTGACAAGGAACAGACTAAGGTTGAGCGTGAAGTACAGCCGATCAAGTCTGCCGTGGCTTAATAATCCTCAAGCGCTGCATGCGGCGAAGATATGGCGGGCTTGCAGACCTTCCAGCGCAGGCGAATTGCCGCAAAGTTACTTCACCGCTGGCGGGACCGTGTGCCGCTCCCGGACGTGCGCGAGCTTGCGTAAATCCGCGCTCACTTGCCGGTGATTCCAGCCCGCTCCGCCACATCCTTGCCAAGCGCGGTGGCCAGGAAGCGATTCAGTTCGTCTTCACTGATATAGAGCTTCCTGAAGCCATACCAAATGGGGTGGAGCAAGCCCAGTTCGATGTATCGCCGAACAGTGCTTCTGGAAAGGCAAAGATAGCGTCCTACTTCGCGCAAAGTGTACAGGCGGGGTCCGGCTTATGTCCGGGGGATTTGGGTTGAATCATGTCAACAACTCCGGTCTTCGGGCTGGCAATTGGGCTAACTGAAAGAAAAGAAATAGAGAAAGCCCGTAAGGTATCGTATGGGCCTCTAGTTACAACTGTCAACGCCTAAAGTACACTAACGGCTGCGAAAGGCCGAAACTCCCGCACTTCCCCCACTGGGTCAAGCCCCGGCGAGCTTGCGCACCAAAAATTAAACTTACCCGGCAGTCTGGCCGTGCTAACTGTTTTGAGCTTGGGGTAAGATTGTGCGTGGTAACCTAGCTAGTTAGGATTATTGTTGACTCATGAATATTCGGCCCAAGTGCAAAATTCACGGCATCCCGCTGGTTTGCTACTGTCCCGCGTGTCGCGGCTCGGCCACAAGCCCGCGCAAGGCGCAATCATCACGCGAGAATGGCAAGCTGGGCGGCAGGCCGCCGAAACGAAAATCGGAGGCGAAAGGGGAAAAGCAATGAGCCTGTACAAGCGCGGAGAAAATCCGGGAGTTTGGTGGTACAAGTTTTGGTTTAACGGGCAATTGATTCGGGAATCTTCCAAGAGCGAAAGCAAGACAGTGGCGAAAGAAGCCGAACACGCCGGGCGGCGCGAGCTTGAGCAATCGTACAACCGCATCCCGAAGCGCGAGCGAATGCCGCTATTCTCGAATGCGGCGCACATTTGGCTTGCGAACAAGGCGGGCTTGGCTCCGAAGAGCCGGGAGCGATACGAGCAATGTGTAACCCACTTGAAGGAAGAATTTGGGAAGGGCCTGGTTTGCGACGTAGATGCAAACGATATCGCCGAATACCGGCGCAAGCGCCTTGCGGCGGGGGTGAGCAACCGGACGGTCAACTACGAATGCGGCGCGTTGCGGGGCATCTTGCGGCAATTCGGTTTATGGGGGCCGATTGCCGACCGCGTGAAGGCGCTACCAGAACGGCATGACGTGGGAAAGGCCATCTCCCGCGAAGATGAAGAAAAGATTCTTGCCGCTGCTAGCGCGAGCCGTTCCCCGGCACTCTTGCCGCTGATAGTGTTCTCGCTCGATACCGGAATGCGCTTGGGCGAAACACAGGCTCTCCGGCGCAAAGATTTGCAGCTTGAATGGGCGAACGGCTCCATTGTGCGGGGAGAATTGGTAGTGCCGAAGAGCAAGACGGCGGCGGGCACAGGGCGCGTGATTCCGCTTTCCCGCCGCGTGTGCGCTACGCTCTCGCTTTGGCTTGAACGCTTCCCGGACGCCGGCCCAGATAGCTTTGCGTTTCCATACCACAAGGTAGGCTTGGGCGGAAACTCTCGCGTGCCGGTCATATGGGGCGTTGATCTCAGCCGCCCGATGGGTTCATGGCGCAAGGCATGGCGGCTCGCCTTGAAAGCCGCTGGCGTGCGCTACCGGCCCCATGACATGCGGCATACGTTCATCTCAAGGCTTGGGGAGAACCCAAGCGTGAGCGAACAGACCATCAAGGCGCTGGCGGGGCACGTCAGCCGCCAGATGCTCGAACGCTACAGCCACATCCGATCCGAGGCAAAACAGGCGGCAATCCAAGCGCTTGAACAGGCCGCAATCGAGCCGGTTTTAGGGCCGATGGGGCACAAAATTGGGCACAGTGACGCAAACACGGAAGGCAAGGCGAAGGCTAACTCATTGGAAACATTTGGTGGGCCCAGCAGGACTCGAACCTGCGACCAACGGATTATGAGTCCGCTGCTCTAACCAACTGAGCTATGGGCCCAAAGCTTGATGAATCTGCGCGTCAACCGCTAACTCATAAGCGGGAATTGGCTGCGCCTAACGCCAACCCATGATGGCCTGGCTTCGATGCCGTCCGCGCCCGCGCCACAGAGGTCCAAGCCCGCCTTCCTTAATCTACTCGCAAAAGCGCGCCGCAGGCAATGCCAAGTAAAACCCGCGGTCTCCAGGCTTCCCAGCTTACTCAAGTTCCGGATGCGCTTTTGCCCAACGGTAGTATTGATCCAGATTGTAAAACGTCCGGTACTTGGTAAGCTGATGCCGGGTTTCGACCGGAACGCTGAAGTTCAGGCTCCAGGAATCTCCCACCTTGTGCATCCATTCCCTCAGCAGGCCCTCCATCTCACGCTGCACGGACCCGCTCTGGGAAGCAGTCGCGAGATTATCCATTTCAAACGGATCGTTCTTGAGGTCATAGAGCAACCAGGGACGGGACTCGATGCGCGCGTACAGATACTGATGGGTTCTTACGGCGCGCCATCCGTGCTCCAGGCCATTGTCGCCGCCAGGGCCAAAAATCTGGAAAAACGCCGATGCAGGCCCGCTCTCGCTTGAGCCCAGAACGACTTTGGATAAGTCCGTCCCCTGCATCCAGGCTGGAACCTCGATCCCGCACAGCGACAGCAGCGTGGGGGCGATATCCAAATGGGTGAAGAGAGCTTCTTTTTTCTGTCTTCCCGTCACCTGGCGAGGCCAGCGCAGAATACCGGGCACGCGAATGGATTCTTCCCAGGGCAGGCGTTTCCAAATCTCTCCGTGCGAGCCGAGCATCTCGCCATGGTCCGATAGGAAAAATACGATGGTGTTTTCCTTAAGCCCCAGCAGCTCCAGCGCCTTCATGAGCTTGCCGACTTGATCGTCGATAGCGGTCATGGCGGCGTATTGGGCGGCCAGATCCTTTCTTCCTCCTCCTTGAACTCCTTTAACCCAGTTCGGACGCAGCTTCAGATCTTCCGGGTTGTACATTTTCAGGTACTGCGGAGGCATGACGAAAGGCCGGTGAGGAGCCCCAATGCTGACGGTCAAAAAGAAAGGCGTGTCCTGGGTCTCGTAAAGGAACTCAATGGCGAGATCCGTCCAAACCTCGGGCGTGTACTGGTGGATGAGATGCGCCACGCCAGTATCGCGAAAGTACCAATTATAAAAATAATTGTGATTGCATTCATTGGCCGCCCAGAATTTGATTCCGTGCCGGCGCGGTCCGGGAGGAGTGAAGGCGGGAGCTTGCGGCCCGCCGTCCAGGTGCCACTTGCCGATCAGGCCCGTCCGGTATCCAGCCTGGTCAAACAAGGCATGCATCGTCGTCACGGATTCCCGCAAGCGGAGGTCGTTCACAAGCATTCCATTCCGGCTGGCGTACATGCCGCTATAGATGTTGGCGCGGGCGGGAGCGCATAAGGGAGTGTTTGCAAAAGTGTGCGGAAACAGAACGCCCTCTGAGGCAATCTGATCGATGTGAGGAGTCCGCACGTCAGCGTTGCCCGCGCATCCCAGGTCCTGGCCGCGCCAGCTATCCGGAAAGATCAGCAGGACGTTCGGCCGGGAGCCGGACGACGTCCCGCTCATCGTTGCGCCTTTTGCACCCTTCGCGAGAGCCAGCCCGGCAAGCGAGCCTGTTCCCGTCTTGAGGAATGCCCGGCGCGTTTGCTTTTTACCGTCAGAAAGATTCGCCATCTGCCTCTCCTGCAGTTCAAGGTCGCCCGCAGCGGGTCTTGCCGCCATTGCATCTTAAACTGACACGACCCTCAGCAGTGTACCAGACCCGTTTCACCCTCGAATAAAAGAAATGCTTCTCAACAACACCACGGCCGTAACGGTTCTTGTTGTCCGTTTCTTGGGGCCACGAATAAGACACAGCATGGCAGGCTGGACCCGGTCAAAAATTCATAAGCGATGCGGGACAACCCATGACGGGGACCTCGTGCTAATCCAAAAACTTATTCAAGACGCTCTGACCGAGCCCTCCCATCAATCTTCGTTGGGATTGCGCCGCTGCCCTTCAGCCAAACTGGTCCATCGCAGGCGGCACCGCCGCCGTTGTTTTCAACGCCGCAGGAAAACTGGTGGAACGCAACGGGAAAATCTATCTGGCGGAAAAATGGGACGTGCCCGGCAACCACAGTGACGGAAACATTATCAAGGAGCAAGCCAGGAAGAACTCACACCCTCAGGCTAGACCATTTCGTGCAGAGTATTTTGCGGCCAAAAAGACAAGTGCCGCCTCTAAAATCTAGAGGCGGCACGTTGATTCAGGTCAAGTTGCTTTATTGAGCCGGAGCCGTGCAGCCTGATAGGGTGAGCGGATTCGGAGAAATAGTGGTTGCCGTATCCGCTGTATAAGAAGCGGTGCCCGCAGCGGTTCCACTTGTGCAGTCCGATGAAGCAGCCGTCACACTGTAACTAGTGACGCTCGGAGAGGCTTGGGCGTACGTAATCGCATTGTTGCTGAAGGTCCCGACGTTCGGATTGCTGGCAGGTAACAGCAGGTTGAAGTTGGAACAGTCCCCATTGTTGGAACACGCTGGACTCTGATTAGTCGCTGTGGTTACGGATGGCGGCTGCCCCGAAACTCCGAACACCGGAATAACGACGCTGGTCGCAGAGCCGCCCGCCGGAGTAAGGGACATCGTGGGCGTCAGAGTGACGGGCACAGCGGCGTCGGTATCCACCTGTCCTTCGATCCCCGCCGCTCCGCCGTAAGTGGTGTTTGGACTCGTACTCTCAGGTACAAGCGGGATCGGTCCCAGGTTCGTTCCGAGCGGGACGCTGAAGGCGACGGTCGGATTGTAAGTCGTTGAAGTTACCCCCAACGTTCCTGTCTGTGCCGCCACCACAATGTCGTAATATTCACCAGGCAGCGGACAGACAAAGAACTTGCCGTTGGAATCGGTCGTCGTCGAATCCTTGACCACCTCGACTCCGCCCGTAGGCTGCTCAAAAAGCACGGTCGCATTGGCGACCGGCGTGCTGGTACCACTTACCACCACCGTGCCGCTGATGGAGTTCATATTCTGGGTGACTTCCCCGGCAAACAAAACCGGCTTCAGCCGGTACATGCCGTTGCCTTCCTGAACGATGGACGCGCAACTTTGAAAATCGATATTGAGGTCCACACTTTGTCCGGCGGTGATGGTCAGGCCGCCGCTGACGATGTTGGTGGAAGGAATCTTGATGCCCGTCTGGACTTCGCTGGGCAGTTGAAGTTCCGCAGTGCCGCTTCCCGTTACCACACAGTTCCAGCCGTTGCTACCGCTGGCGCCGCAGCGATTGGAAGAATTTGAGGGGGCGCTGTTAGCGAGCAAGTAGAGGCGAATCTGCTGGTACTTGCCCGGTGGCAGCGGGCCGCTGGAGCCCAGCGACTTTAGCAGGCAGATTGTGTTGGAATTCGCCAGACTGAGCAGGTCAACCTGCATGGGCGAATTGGGTTCAACCAGCGTCTGCCAGCCGCTGTCGTTAGGGCCGGCATTGCCGTTGATGTTCGCTGTTACTTTGGTCACCGTCACATAGACCTTGCTGAACGCATAAGTACACGTAGCCGGGTCAGTCATGCTGACGTTCGCCGTCCCGGTCGTCGCCGCTGTGGGCTGGCTGCTGCCCCCGCAACTGGTCAAGCCAACAACACTTAATGTCAAAGCGAACGAAAGCAGCACGATATTATGAAATCGTACTCGACTGTTGTGCATGTTAGAAATCCTCCGCAAGAAGATGCTCTCCACTACCGATCAATACCAGTCCCTCAAACTCAAGAGCCGCTAGCTTCCCTGCATAGTAAACTCTGCCTGGAACAAGACTTTTCGCTGGAATAATCCCCAGACCTGAACTGTTGTGCCACATGAACTATTCTACTCCAGCTCATTCCAAAAACAATCCCGCTTGGAGCAGGAGGTTATCGTTGGAGATACTAGCGAATAAGTACACCAAGAATCAATCTCTCTTATGCTGCCAAAACGGCGGCAAAAGATCCTTTCCCCGATGCGACGGCCCCGCCGGGGCCAAGGGAGCCTCAGGCCCAAGCATTCGGCGTGGGCTCAAGAATTGCGCAAGAAGCGCTTCGCCCGCTAGTGTAGTGTCCTGTAATTGAGTGGACAATGTAGCGCCGCCGTCCCGGCGGCATTTGCAAGGCAGGATGCCGGCGTTACGGACGTGCCGCTTGTCCAGTTATTTCGCGGACACTACACTAGAGCCGCCCCACCGATTATCGGCCCGTCGTCATACTGACCGTCAGAGAGCTTTACCTCACGGCGCCTAGCCGGTGTTGCAGGCTATCTGTGGCGGCAACCGTTTGATTCGGAACGGAGTTTACGGCGGACACTCCAGTTCCCTGGTATTTCGGCGCGCTCACGTATCCGTGCATATGATTCTTGCTAATCTCGTTGATGACAAGCTCCAACGGCTGCCCGTTTTCGTCCATATAAAACATCACCG
>JAJYHU010000425.1 GCA_021784615.1 Acidobacteriota bacterium
GGAATTGAGCTTATCACCCGCTACGACGACTTTGACCCGATAGTTGTGCCCATGGACGTTTTCACACTTTCCCTTGTAGCCCCGCAAAGCATGGCCTGCTGCAAAGGAATATTCAACGGAAACCTCAAACATTGCTCCTCCGCCATCCCGGTTCTGTGGCGTGCCTTTCGCCAGCTCGGAATTCGTCATACCTTCTTCACAAACATTCTTGCATAAAAGCCTCCACCTCTTCCAGCCGGCGGGTACACCGATAGCTCGGAAGGCTCTCAAAAAAGACTTTGCCGTATTGTTTCTGGACCATGCGGCGGTCCAGAATCGCCAACACGCCCCGGTCGGTCTCGCTGCGAATCAGCCTTCCGAATCCCTGTTTTAAGGCGATCACAGCTTCCGGAATCTGGTATTCGGTAAAGGCATTGCCGCCGTCCTCATTGATCTGGCGGATTCGAGCCGCCACCACCGGATCAGTGGGCACGGCAAAAGGCAAACGGTCAATGATCACGGCGCTCAGTTGCTGCCCTTGCACATCAACCCCCTGCCAAAAAGAACTTGTCGCGAACAGCACAGCATGAGGAGTTGAACGAAATTTGTCGAGCAGCGCGGTTCGGGGAGCCGTGCCTTGCAGGATCAGTGGATAGCGGGCGCGGCGCCGGACACGCTCGTACACCGCGCGCATCTGCTGATGGGAAGTGAACAACACAAAGGCCCGGCCCCGAGTGATCTTGAGCAGCGCGACAACTTCATTGGCCACGCGCGCTGAATACTCCGGCTCGCGGGGATCGGGAAGATGCAGCGGCGTATAAAGCAAAGCCTGCCGGTCGAAATCGAAGTGCGATTCCAAAATTTTTTCCCGCGCCACCTGAACGCCCAGCCGCCTTTTGAGAAAATCAAACTTGCTGAGCACGGAAAGCGTGGCGGAGGTCAGGATCACCGTCCGGATTCGCTCAAAAACTTTTTCCCGCAGGATCGGGGAGACGTCGATCGGCGACGCTTCCAGAAAGATCCCGCGTCCGCGCCTTTCCCACCAATAGACAAAGGTTCGGTTGCGACTTTCAAGGATCGTTTCAAACGCTTTCCGCGTCTCCTCCGACCGCCGCGCCAGGTTATTGATCTCTTCCGGCCGGTCCTTGACTCGCAAAAGTTCCGTTTCAATCCGGATCAAAGCGTTCATCAAAGCAGAGTATGCGCCACGGTTGACTTCCAGGAAGCTCTCCCGGTTATCGAAGTTCGTGCGGCCCTCCCCGCCAGGAAACAGCTCAAAGAACAGGTCGCCGCGGCGCCGCAGTTCCCTGACGGCCCCCGCCACTTCAGCGGCGTCCAGCTTCTTGAGCTTCAGGGTCGCCTCAGTATCCCGGGCAAGCTCCTCAATCTTGTAATTGGAAACTTTAAGGCCGAAATACAGGGTCGCCACGTCTTCGATCTCGTGAGCCTCGTCAAAAACCACGGTGGAGTATTCCGGCAGAAGGCTCGCATAGTCCGTCTGCTTCAGGGCCAGATCGGCAAAGAACAGGTGATGGTTCACAATAATTAAATCTGACTCAGCGGCGCGCTGATGCATCCAGGTCACAAAGCAGCGCTCAAACTGCTTGCACTTCTGCCCCGTGCAAGCCTCGCGGCGGGCGTCAATCCGCGACCAAAGCTCGCTCGTATCCGGCAAATTCTCAAGTTCCGCACGGTCGCCGGTCTCGGTCTGCGTTTCCCACTCCCGCAACTGGCCGTAGAGCGAAACCTCCTCAAGCCCGTTCAAGACCGGCTGCTGCTCAAGATCATAGAGCTTTTGCCGGCATAGGTAATTCTGCCGCCCTTTCATCAAGGTGGCCCGCAGGCGCGGAAACATTTTCTTCAGGAATGGAATGTCTTTGTAGAAAAGCTGCTCTTGCAGGTTTTTCGTCCCGGTCGAAATCACCACCCGTTCGCCGCTGCGGATCAGCGGCACCAGATACGCAAGCGTCTTCCCCGTGCCCGTGCCGGCTTCCACAATCAGGTGCTGGCCGTTTTGGACGGCGGATTCGACACCCTCGGCCATTTCCAACTGGCCGGGGCGATACTCAAAGCGCGGATGGTGGCGAGCCAGCCAGCCAGTGGGGCCGAAGATCTTTTCAAGAGCTGGCTTCTCCACCTTGTCTTTACTCATCATAGCCGCGGTGCGCAACGTTGAAGTCGATAAGAAAAAAAGGTAAACCTAGCCGCATCCTGAAATGTCCGCTAGACTGTCATTCAGGGCTGCGGAACACAAAGGGAGACCGCGCCGCCAATCGAAATCCGTTTTGAACGGAATTTTCCCGTTCGCTGAGAACTAAATCGGCGGAAATTTTATGTCGTTCGCGCTCTTTCGGTTCCATGGGCAAGAATAGCACAGCCGTTCGCTGGAAGATTCTTATCCGATAGTCAGGAGTTATGTCGACTTTGCCGAAAATCGTTATTCTGGGACGTCCCAACGTGGGCAAGTCAACGCTCTTCAACCGCATCGCCGGCCGCCGGCGCGCTCTGGTCGGCAATGAGCCCGGCATGACACGCGACCGACTGCAGGCTGTGGCGGAGTGGCGAGGCAAAAGGTTCGAGCTGATTGACACCGGGGGCATTGTCCCGCAAGACCAGGAGCTGATTCCTTCTGAAATCCTGCGACAGGCCTGGGTGGCCATCCAGAAAGCTTCGCACCTGATTCTGGTGGTCGATGCGCGCGAAGGGATTTTGCCCCTCGATCAGGAACTTGCAACCTTGCTTCGCCGCGAGGATAAACCCTTGTCTCTAGCGGTCAATAAAGTCGATCTTCCCCAGCACGCTCCCCTGGCAAGCGAGTTTGAAGCCTTCGGCTTTCCGGATATTTACCCCGTCTCTGCGGAACACGGCCTGGGCGTCGACGTGCTGCTCGACCACGTCACTGCTGAGATCTCAAGTTCAGAAGAGCCGGCGCCGGAATCCTCGGAACCTGTCAAGATCGCCATCATTGGGCGGCCCAACGTCGGGAAATCCACGCTGCTGAACCGTTTGGTCAACCAGGAGCGGTCGATCGTCACCCCTGTTGCCGGCACCACCCGCGACGCCGTTGAAGAGGAGATCGAGCGCGATGGCATGCGCTTCCAATTTGTGGACACCGCCGGCATCCGCCGCAAAGGGAAAACGAAGCTGCTGGCTGAGAAATTGAGCGTCATCCAGGCCAGAAAACATTTGGAGCGCGCCGACGTTGCCCTCCTTGTGATGGACGCCCAGGAAGGCATCGCCGCGCTTGATGCGCATATTGGCGGCTACGCGCACGAAAGCAACCGTTCCGTCATTCTGGTGATCAACAAGTGGGACGGCCCCGGGAAAGGGCCGGCCGCGGCACGGGAATACACCGAGGTCCTGCGGCGCCGGATGAAGTTCCTGGACTATGCACCGGTGGTATTTATTTCCGCGCTCAAGGGACAGCGCATTGAAAGCCTGTGGCAAACCATCGCCGAGGTGGTGGCAAGCCGGAATCAGCGGATTCCGACTGGGGCAATGAATGCGTTCCTGAAAGAAATCGATTTCGAACGCCTCCCGACTTCCCGAACGCGGCCCTTGCGCATCTATTATCTGACTCAGGCGAGTTCTTCTCCGCCCACATTCATTGCCTTCACCAATCAAGCCGGCAAATTGCATTTTTCCGTCGAGCGCTTCATGGTAAACCGCATTCGTGAAAAGTTCGGATTTGTGGGCACACCCATCGTCATCAGATCCCGGTCGAAAAAGTAACCTCTGCGGAAGAAATTGACAGGGCAGAAAGCCATCCTGCGGCCGGCGGGATACAAGAAAATACAGAGTTTGACCTTGGGGAATCACATTGATGCTATACTAGCTCAACGCATTACTATATCTACCCCTCGGGGGAACATGCCGAAAGCGATTCTTCAGAGGTTTTATAGGAGGGAACCCAGAATGACGCGCTGGGAAATAGCGACACTTCGAACTTTGTTTGTTTTTTCGATCATCGCAGCGGCATACTTCTTTCAACCCTTTCATTGGTCCTTGCTGCAATCCGTCCTTTTAGGCGCCGCATTGGGAATTGCGTTTGTTTTTCTTGAGATGCGCCTCAGGAAGGCCAGCCTCAAGCGGCTGATTGGGGCCGTTGTGGGAGGCACGCTGGGGATTCTATGCGCGCTGGTGATAAGCCACCTGTTGAGCCTGACTGCCATCGAAAAGATTTCCGCCTCCTATGTTCAATTGACCCTGTTGCTTCTGCTCGGGTACATCGGGTTAGTCGTGGGCGCGTCCAAGGGGGATTTGCTCAACCTCGCTGCGATGGGCGGCCTTTTTACGGCGGAGCGCCAAGGCAGAAAAAGCAGCAAGATTCTGGATACGAGTGTCATCATCGATGGGCGCATCGCCGATGTATGTGAAACAGGGTTTGTCGAAGGCGCCTTGATCCTTCCCCAATTCGTGATCCGCGAATTGCAGCAGGTTGCGGATTCCTCGGACCCGCTCAAACGCAACCGCGGGCGCCGCGGCCTCGACATCCTGCAACGGATGCAGAAAATGACCACCATCCAGGTACAGATCGTCGAGGAGGATTTTCCCCAGATCCGCGAGGTCGATATGAAACTGATCGAGCTTGCGCGGGAGTATGACGGGAAAATTGTCACCAACGATTTCAATCTCAACAAGGTCGCCCAACTCCAGCGGGTGCCCGTGCTCAACATCAATGAGCTTGCCAATGCCATAAAACCTGTCGTCTTGCCGGGTGAAACCATGCGCGTCTTCATCCTAAAAGAGGGCAAGGAATTCAACCAGGGGGTCGCCTACCTTGACGACGGCACAATGGTTGTGGTGGATAACGCCAAGAAGATGATTTCGAAGACCATCGATATTGCCGTAACCAGCGTGTTGCAGACCACCGCCGGGAAAATGATCTTTGGGAAATACGACGAAAGGCAGCGCGCCGAGGTTGTTCAGCAGTAGGGATTTTTGGCGGATTGTCATGGTAAGGGATCGAACAAGTTTCCATCTGCCGGCCATACTCTCATGACGGAAGTTATAGCGATCATTCCTGCCGCGGGCGCGGGAGTCCGCATGGGCGGGGAAACTCCCAAGCAGTTTCTGGCGCTTGAAGGCGTACCGGTTGTAGTGCACACCCTGCGCAAGTTCGACATTGCGGATTCAATCGACGAAATTTTCCTGGGGCTGCGGCCGGAAGACATGGAGCGCGCCCGCGTCGAGATCGAACGCGAGCATTTCAGCAAGCCTGTGCGCCTGGTCTCGGGCGGCGCTTCCCGGCAGGAGACGGTGGCGCTGGCGCTCCAAAAGGCGCCCTCCGGCACCAAGGTTGTGGTGGTGCATGACGCAGTGCGGCCTTTTGTGGCCCCGGAGATGATCCGCCAGGTTGTGGAGGCGGCGCGCAAAAGCGGCGCGGCCATCCTGGGGATTCCGAGCGTGGACACCGTCAAGCAAGTGGAGCGCCAGACGATCCTCGGCACGCTTCCGCGCGAACGGATCGTGCTGGCCCAGACACCTCAAGCCTTTCGATTCGAAATCCTCAAAGAGGCATTTGACCGCGCCGCGGCCGACGGCTACGAGGGGACCGATGAATCCAGCCTGGTCGAGCGGCTGGGCCACACCGTCGCAGTGCTGATGGGTTCCGACCGCAACATTAAGATCACCAAGCCCTCCGATTTGCCTCTGGCCCGCCTCTTCATCGCGCAGGATATCGATCAGGCCAAAAACCGGAATAGAGCGCCTTCCTGGTAACAAGTCGCAAGATCGGGGCGCCGCCGTCGCAAAGGTGATTGCATGGGGAAAACAGTTCAAACTACGCCTTTCCGGTCCCGATATCGCATCGGCTTCGGCAACGATCTTCACCGCCTGGCGGAGGGACGCAAACTGATCCTCGGCGGCGTAACAATTCCTTTTGAAAAAGGACCCGTGGGCCACTCCGACGGAGACGCACTGGCCCACGCCGTTTGCGACGCGATGCTGGGCGCGGCAGCCCTGGGAGATATCGGGCAGCATTTCCCCAATAGTTCCCCCCAATGGCACAACGCTTCAAGCCTGCTGTTTTTGGTCCACGCACGGGAACTTCTAGACCAGGCCGGCTACGGGATCGTCAATGTTGACTCAACCATCGGCCTGGAGCGCCCGAAGCTCGCGCCGTATATTCCCCGCATGAGAGAAAAGCTGGCGGGCGCTTTGGGTATTCAGCAAACTCAAATCAGCGTGAAGGCCAAGACGGGTGAAGGTGTGGATGCCGTAGGCGAGGGCGCGGCAGTCCGCGCGGACGCCATCGTTTTGATCGAATCCTGGACGCTCAATAAACCGCCGCGCAGCCTTCGCCGCGGGCAAATCCGCTCCGTATGATTTTCCATCAGGCTCGCCGCGCGATGACGTTGCGCATTGGGAGCGGCAGCAAGTTTCCGTGGCCCTTTGGCGGCTTAAGACCGCCTCAGCGTCAAGATGGCCATTACCGATAGGAGGGCAATATGCCGGTTGTCATCGTCAAAGAGGATTCCACTTACAAGTGCAGCGACTGCGGAAAAACGCTCAGCTTGAAAACGGGGCAGTTGCTGCCTCCCTGCCCGCGCTGTAGCGGAAAGATGGAAAAGAGCGAAGGGTCCGCCCCTGACACAAGCCATCCCTGCTGCGGCTAGCGTAGTGTCCTGTAATTGCGTGGACAATGTAGCGCCGCCGTCCCGGCGGCATTTGCACGCGGGATGCCGGCGTTACGGACGTGCCGCTTGTCCAAGTTATTTCGCGGACACTACACTAACAGAAGCGGCGTTCATCCTGGAAAAGCCCCGCCCTGAAAGGCGCCCGCAATGAGGATTCTGCGGGTCCGAATTCGCTTGTAAACCACCCGCCCCCCGGCGTAGCATAATACGCACAGTCCCTTTCCGAGGTGAATACCATGACGGTTTCAACCTTGATCGAGTCACGCAGGGAAGTCTTCTCGATTACGGAGGATACCACCGGGCATGAAGCTGCCCGCTACCTCCGCGAGAAGCAAGTGCGTTCCGTAGCCGTTTGTAACAGCCAGGGCAAATTAGTGGGAGTCGTCTCGCAAAGCGATATCTCCGATAAAATCGCCGCAGAGAACAAGTGCCCCGAATGGGTCCGCGCATCGGAGATCATGAGCACCCGTCTTGTTGCCGTCTCTCCCAACGAATCGCTCGAAACCTGTCTCAACTTGATGGAGCAATACGGCATCTATCACCTGCTGGTCGTCGCTGAAAACAAAGGATACTGCGGGATGATCTCCGTCCAGGACCTGCTGAGGGTTATCGCGCTGGAGAGTAAGGCTCGGGCTGATGACCTGGAAGACTACATTGTGGGCAGGCGTTAGCCTCTGCGAAGAACCTGCCGGCATCACACGGAACTCGGGAGGCTTGCAGGCGCTGTCGGGGCCGCGCAAGCCTCTCGAGTTTTCCTCCTGATCCTGACTGCCGGAGGCGCGATAGTCCGCCGCGCGAAACTTCCAAAGCTCCGCATGCCCTGCCCTTTGCTGGCCGCACCGAGTCCTCGTAAATCGAGACCCTCATAGGTCAGGTTCCTTGCATCAACCAACAGATGAGTCGCGTGCCGCGACTTCATTGGTTGTTCGCCGCTGCCTGGTTGGCTATAATTCCCCGTTTGGGATGATGCCCGGATAATGTCATGATGATACGCGCTTCTCCCATGGAGAATAAGTGAAGATTGCCAGAAAGTACCGGATTTCAGGGCGCGTTCAAGGCGTTGGCTTTCGCTTCTTTACGGAGCATTGGGCCATTCAATTGGGGCTCTCCGGCTACGTCAAGAACTGCTGGGACGGCACGGTGGAAGCCTACGCCGTCGGAACCGCTGCGGCGCTCGGGGAATTCAAATCGCGCCTTGCGGAAGGCCCGCCGAGCGCGCGCGTGGACAATCTTCAGGAGTCCGAGGAGCAAGTCAATAATCGTTACAAACGGTTTAGGGTGGAAAGCGACTGGTAGCAAATTACACAACAGCAAAGGAGACGTTGCGTGGCAGATCTCAAAGCACTGATTCGGGAAATTCCGGACTTTCCCAAGCCGGGAATTTTGTTCTATGACATCACAACATTATTGAAGGACCCGGTAGGGCTGCATTGGGCGGTGGACTTGCTGGCCAATCATTACATCGGCCGCGTCATTGACCTCGTGGTGGGAATTGAGGCCCGGGGCTTTATTTTTGCGCCGATGGTGGCCTATCGCCTGAATGCAGGCTTTGTGCCCGTCCGCAAGCCTAAGAAGCTTCCCGCAGATACCGCCAGCGTCGAATACAGCCTGGAGTATGGCAAGGACTCGCTCGAAGATCGGA
>JAJYHU010000401.1 GCA_021784615.1 Acidobacteriota bacterium
CCGGCGGAGCGCCCGACCACGGGGCCGACCTCCGTAGGGGGGCGGCAGATCGACCGTCGCGGCGTGGCGACCCGAACTCCCACTGCCCCCCCGAAGCCACTGCACCCCTCAATCTCGATTCTTGGGTATGCCTGCTGAGCCAGGCTGGATCGAGAGGCAGAATTTGTATGAGAATCAGGCTTTTAAATGCAGCAGGCGTACCCCTTCCGGTGGCAGGGGAATTTTTTCTCCCGTTGAAGTAAGCCTCTGCACCCCGACGGCGGTCATCTTGTTCCGATCGACAAGGAAAGCAGAGCGCACGGAGGCAAGAGGGTTCTTGATGGCCAACAGATCGATTTTGCAGATGGGCTCGCGAGCTTCCGGCCGGAGGTTGGCCAGCAGGACGTAAGCTTCACCCGCGCGGCTATACACGGCGGAAAGATAATCGCTGCCGCAAAGCCTTATGGCGTGATTCCGCCAATCCTCAAACTGATATAAGTCCAAGCTTCCCAAGGGCTTAAGGATCTTGAACAATTCGGCCGCCTGGTCGCTTGCTGGCCATGGGGCTGTCCCGGTCATTAGGGCCGACAAGTAGAAAAGGCGGCGGACTCGCGGCAGTGCGCCCTTCTCGATTGTTCCGTACTCGATGTCAGCCCGAGATCGCGCGCCCGCAAAATTCCACTCCAAGGGAAGCTGATCGGGCTTGGGCATTCCATCCAATAGCTTTCCATAACCCCATTCCATGCCCACCACGAAGTCTGCAAAGTTCTCCGAGGCGAACATGGGCACCATGGTGTTATGGAGTGTTACCAATCCGTCCGGCCCCACGCGCTCGCGGGTCCATTCCATCAGTTCCAGGAACTCGTCGATGTCCCAATGCCCCGTGGGGGAAAAGGCGTAGGTTGCCAGCTCCTTGGCGCCCGAGACCCCGTTGGAGGCCTTTCCGACGTGCAGAGGATTATTGCAATAGAGGGCCATGTTCCAATCGTAATAGATGCCGTCAAAGGGATGGTGCTTCAGGACGGTGTCAACGTATGATTTGAAATAGCGGAGCCATCCGGACTTCAGGCACATCAGCGGACCGTAGAAAGGGTCCGGTGTGAGATTCCCCTGGTCGTCCGACTTCCTGCCCCATTCTTCTCCGTGCTCCTTGCAGGCTGGGGTGTCTGGGTTTACCTCATGATTGGAAAAATACGGCATCGTCTTGATGCCGTATTTGTGGCAAGTCTCAATCACATGCTCCATTTTCTTCATCTGATCCGGGGGATAAGGCGGGTAGGTCCCATCCCGCCAGTATAGGCCGTCTCCATTACTGTCGCCGTCGTTATGCAGCGTCATCGTTATGATGCCGTCTTCGGCATTCCGGCGAATCTCATCGTCAGAAACCCACTGCCCCCGGTTCGGACCGTACGATCTTTCGAGCCATCGCTGATGAGCATGTCCTTCCAGTATGGGCATCCCGAGGTAGTAATCGAACGAATATTCGCCCCTCAGGTTTACAAAACCTCCGTGGGCCAGATTCGCGCTGGTGGGCAGGCTCAGAGGACGGATTGAAACTCCAATGCCAAGCGGTCTTGTGCTCGAACTTATCGTCGCATTGCCGGTGCCCGGCTGGCCCGTCATCTGGTAATCCCACTGCGATAAATTGTCTGAGACGAACCACTCAACCCCTTCGATCCCGGGATTGGCAAGAACGACGTAACGGGGAACATATCGGGTCTCGAAAGCGGTGTCAAAATACCGGCCGGGCCTGATTTCACCCCAGAGGACCTTTTCAATTCCGAATGGACTGACCCCAGAGTCCTCAAAAACGTTACCGCGATGGCCGTAGTGCGTGAGGCTCGGGTGGAATATGGCCGAGAGCGCTGTGATCTCGGCGGTCGGGACCGCCCGTTCGGGGAAAATAAATTCCTTGTGGATTTTGATATGCCCCCATCGGTAAACATAAGTGGTCCTTGTTCTTACGCCGATATCCTGACCTGAGGGCGTTCGAAGCACGGCCTCGATATTTAGGATTTGCCATCTTCCCGATTTCGCCACAGACACTGAAGGGGAGGAATCGTGCAAGTCACTGAATACTTCCGGACGATGGAATTGCCGTTCCCCGGGAACGGTGCGCGAAGCTTTCTCCGCCGCGAGTTTAATGGATGTCCCCATGGGTCGAACCAGCAAGTTGGACGCCTGGCCGTGCGTGTAGCTGATGCGGGCAATGGCGCCGCCTTGCTTGAGATCATGCAGGACAGAATAATAAGGTGTCGAAAGCGTCAAGTGGCCTGCCGCTTCATCTCGATGAGCCGAGTATTCCTGTGGCCAGACACCTTTGGGCTTCCGCGCTGATTCATTTGAAGCCTGCAAAGGAACGGGGCTTCCGTCTGCCCGTTCAGGAGCCGGCGCCAATCCGATTCCACCTATTGCAGCAAGTCCCACCCCGGTTTTCGTCGTTGTTTTGAGAAAGTCCCTACGGCTGATTTCGGCTTCTTTTGACACAGATTGCCTCCTGAATAAACTCGAACACACAGTCTACACCCTTGACGCAAACGGAACGCCACGACGAACCCAACCGCAGGGTTGGTTGGGGGTCGGGAAGTGAAAGGCTTGCCGCGCAAATAGCCGAAGTGATGACGAGGGGCCCGTTCTTAGCCCGGGAATTGTTAACTACCATCCCCAAAAACCGGAGGCGCGGGGATTCCCAATTCCGCGGTCGCCAACACGTTCGCCATTTCAGATCGCCGCCCACGGGAACTGATGGGAACGTTGGCCGGGATGGGCTGAAAGGTTCCGGAAAGTTTATGCGTGAAGCGGGCAAGATACGCTTGGGAGGGGATATTTATGCCGCATTCAAGGCAGCCTGATACGCGTCGAGGTATTGCTTCAAAATCTTGTCCACGGTGAAATCCGCGGCACGTGTTTTTGCGCGCCTGGCCAGATCCTCTTTCCGGTCAGGGTGAGTGATCAGGTCGGCGATTGCTTGGGCCAAGGCGTCCGCATCGAGAGGGTTTTCATAATAGATGGCAGTGTCCCGTGCCACCTCTTCGGTGGAAGGAATTCGCGAAGCCACAATCGGAAGCCCGAATCCCATGGCTTCCACCAGCGGAATTCCGAATCCCTCATAGTGCGAGGGGTAAACGAACAACTCAGCGAGTTGGTAGAGAACGGCCAATCCTTCATCGTCAAGAAAACCCGTCATCACGCAACGGGTTCGGCAGGCTTGGCGTTCCATGACGGCCCGAATTTTCGGGAACCCATATCCCGGCCTGCCGGCCATGACTAATTGCAGATCGTAGGTGTCAGCGATCTTCGCAAAGGCCTCAATCAAGGTTGTGACATTCTTGCGGTGCTCCAGCGTTCCCACAAAAAGCAGAAAAGGTTTGCGCAAGCCCAATCGCACGCTGAGATGTCGGAACAATTCCTCCTGCCGTTGGGCCGGCACTTCAGGCAGATGTGGGTCCATATTCCAGGCGGTCCGAACTTTTTCTTTGTCCAGGCTGAAATGCTCAATGACTTCATTCTTGATTGAGTCGGATGGACAGAGGACGAGATCGGATATCTTGACGGCCCGTGAGATCGCCGTGCGAACATACCGGCCATACAGAGACGGAAGCGCTCCGGGCAATTTCCATGCTGTCAGATCGTGAATCGTCACCACATACCGGGCTTGGGATTTTCGGGCTCGTGCAACCTGATGGTTCGTAAAGTGGACGATATCGGGTCCGAGTTTTGCCAGACGCGCTTGAAATCCCGTTTCAAGCCATGCCGTGTATAGGATGCGGCGGACGCTGACTGGACGAACCTTTGCAAGGGTTCCGGGCGCTAAGGGGTTCAAGACCGTCACGCCGGTATGCTTTCCCAGCTCATTTGCGAGGTTTAGGGTATACCTGCCGATGCCAGTTCCTTTTTCGACCGAGAACCCGTCCTCGAGCAGAACTCTCATTCTTTTCTCTATATCAGTTGTCAGGGCCGGGATGAATCATGGCCGCGATGGGCCAATGGTCACGCTTTGGAGCACCTGAGAGACGCCTACGCCTGGCGAAAAAAAACGATCGTCTTTGCCAGTCCCTCTTCCAAGCTCACTTGAGGCTCCCACCCAAGCAGCTTGCGGGCACGTGAAATGTCCGGACAGCGCACCTTCGGGTCGTCGGTGGGCAGAGGAAGAAATTTGATTTTGCTGGGACTTCCTGTCATTTTCAGCACAAGGCGCGCAATATCGATCACCTTGTCTTCTCTCGGGTTTCCCATATTAACAGGCTGATGAATTCCCTCGGCAAGGCCGGTTTCAGAGGATCCGCTCGAACTGGAGTCGAAAAGCAGCAATCGAGTAATGCCTTCAACGGTGTCACTGACGTAGCAGAAACTTCTGGTCTGGCTGCCGTCCCCATAGATCGTGATGTCTTTTCCGCTGAGGGCTTGCGTAACAAAATTGGAAATCACTCTTCCATCACTCGCGCGCATCCATGGGCCGTAGGTGTTAAAAATTCTGACGACTCGGACGTCGAGGGCATGTTGCCGATAGTACGCAATCGCCAGCGCCTCTGCAAAGCGCTTTGCCTCGTCGTACACGCCCCGGGGTCCGATCGGATTTACGTTGCCCCAGTAACTCTCCGGCTGGGGGTTCACCAGCGGGTCGCCGTAAACTTCCGAGGTGCTTGCCAGCAAAAAGCGGGCGCCTTTTGCCTTGGCGAGCCCGAGCGCGTTGTGGGTTCCCAAGGCTCCCACCTTCAAGGTCTGAATGGGAAAACGCAGATAATCCGGCGGGCTTGCGGGCGAAGCGAGATGAGCGACAGCATCGACAGCGCCTTCAATCTGAATCGGCTTGCTCACGTCCTGATCCGCAAATTTGAAGTTTGGATTTTTCTCGAGAGCTTCGATGTTCTGACGGCGGCCTGTAAGGAGGTTATCAAGGCAGAGCACCTCATGTCCGAGCGAGAGCATCTTTGCGGAGAGATGCGTTCCTAAAAATCCGGCTCCACCTGTAATGACGATTCTCATGGTTCCCCCGTATCTCCGATTGCAGTCCTGCCTATCGGATTTGAATTGCCTCTGTGTACCCTGGAACTGCTTGACGGATGAAAGTAAAATTTGCGGGTGCGGTTCATCTGCGCGCAGGCAGACGATGTACTCGCTCTTTTTTCAATCGACGAAGGCACTCGGTTCTCCATGCGGCCGCCCAAGATGGCGGTTTCACTTCCCGCGTGCGACCACGGGTGGTTCGCAACTGGATTTATGGGGACGATTGAGTCGGCTCAGTTGATAATATAAGGTCTTTCATTCCTTCTAGCATTCGCAAGCTGCATCTTTCATTTCGGCTGAATAACTGGCAATCTTTATTACCGGCGCTGGACAGCACTCTGACGGTTTCCTCTTGTGCGTCCTGGGTCAGCGACCGGAGGCTCCGTCGGTCTCATGTGACGCGACCCGCCACCAAGTGGGAGTTCGAGGATTAGAAAACGGCTACCCGTGAGCGGTCAGGATGCTACGCCCCTTCGGACGTATCGTGTTCGTCTGGCTCATAATCGCTGCCATATCCGCCATACCCGTATCCGTACTGTTGATAGTAGCCGTCCTTATACCCGTAACCTTGACGATGCACGTTGACGTCATTCAATGCTACCCCAAGGATTCGAGCCCCGGCGCCATAAAGCAATGACCGGGCCCGGCGGACAACTTCGTAAGGCGTATCAAAGGCCCGTGTGACCAGAACCACAGCGTCGGTCATCGTCGCGAGGATTCTGCTATCGGCAACGTTCAGTAACGGCGGAGAATCGACAAGAACGTATTCAAATTCCGCGCAGAGCTTCCTTAACATCTCAGCCGTCAGTGGCGAGGAGAGAATCTCGGCGGGATTGGGAGGAATGGGGCCGCAGGGAATGACGTATAGGTTTTTAACTCCGGGGACCGGTAGAATGGCATCAGCAAGATTGACTCGGCCGGTTAGGCATTGCACGAATCCGGGGTTGTTCTGGACTCCTGCCGTGCGATGACAGGAGGGGCGCCGCATATCACAGTCGACGATTACCACTCTGCTGCCCAGGCTGGCCAGGGTTGCACCCAAGTTAACTGTTGTAGTGGTTTTGCCCTCGCCGGGAAGGGCGCTGGTTACCAGCAGCAGCTTGGGAACGGGGTTGGCTGACAACAGAATGGAAGTCCGCAACGAACGGAAAGCTTCAAGCGAGGCAGGATTCTTTTGAATGGCGAGAGATCCTGTGCCGTTGCCATCCATTTTTATGGTGGCCAGCTTCCTGCTGGAGGACTGTTGTGACCCGTTCAAGTGGAAGGAAGGAAGGACGCCGAGCGAGGGTAATCGCAAAAGCGATTCCACTTCGTCGGGAGTTTTCAGGGTGTTGTCCAAATACTCCTGGAGAAATGCCAGCCCGACTCCAAGTCCTGTTCCTAAAATGAATCCGAGAGCAAGGTTCAGCAGCACCCGGGGCTTTGCGGGAGTTTTGGGGACTTCGGAAGGATCCACGACCATGATGTTGCTGGCCTTGAGCCCTGCTGCAACCTGAGCTTCCTTCATGCGCTGTAGAACCCCGTCGTACAGTGAGCGGTTGGTATCCACTTCGCGCTTCAGGATGTTGTACTCGATCGACTTTTGCCCCACAACATTGACCAGCTTTTCCTGCTGATCCAAAAGTCCTCGAAGGAATTGCTCGCGAGCGAGCGATGCCTGATACTCCTGGGTAATGTTCTGTGACAAGTTAAGTTTCTGGCGGTTGAGGTTGGCCTGAACCGAATCAATTTGTTTCTTAAGAGCTTTGGCCTTTGGATATCCCGGCTTCACCGTTGCCGTCAATTCGGAGTATTGACTTTGCAATTCGCCGAGGTTTTCCTGAAGTCTTTGAATCAGGGTATTGGAAAGGAACCCAGGCAGATCCTGCACTTTTCCCGCCTGAACCAAGCTGTATAAGGACTGCTTCTGAGTCCGGTCGGCCTGGGCTTGGGTGTACTCTTGCTGAAGTTGTTCCAGGCGAGCGTCCGCCATACTTTGCGATTGTGCGTTGACAGCGTTCTGAACGAAAAGGATGGAATTCTTCTCGGCATACGCCTGCAAGGCATCTTCCGACTTTTGCAGTTTCGATTTAAGTTCCACCAGGCGGCCTGAGAGCCATTCGGACGCTTTTAACGCTTCATCCCACTTAACTTGGAGATTCCGATCGATATAGTCATTGGCAAGCTGGTTGGCAATACGTGATGCCAATTCCGGGTTATGGGAAAGAAATGACACCCTGACCAGGTTGCTCCGCTCAATAGGCGCAACGCCCGTGGAATCCATGAAATGAGAGACACTGTTGCGAAAGGCTTCCGAAGATGAGTCTGGGGGGCTTGGGTCGGAAGGTGAAGGAATTTTTTGCGGAACGGTCGTCACCAAGCCGAAATACTTATGGCCTTCATAGAATTCCGGGTACTGATAAAGGCGCAGATCGCGCACGACACGTTCGGCAAGTGACCGGCTCAACAGGATCTTGTATTGTGTTTCCCGGTAGCTTGCAATGTCCCACGAAGGGCCCGCCTGGGCAATCTGCTGGAAGCTTAGAACCTGCGGTTCCTCCGGATTGATTTCAATCAAGACCCTTCCGGCGTAAACCCGTTTTTCCTTAAATGTCCCGAGTGCGACGGTCGTGAAAACAATTAACAAACACGTCAGAACAATCCAACGGCGTTTCAGAATAACGTGCCAGTAATCGAGCAGTCGAAGAGACTCCTCCGGGGAAACGTCCAGCACATCTTCTTCCCGTAGCGATTGAAAATTGACTCGTCCCAGGCTTCGCACCGGATTGACTGGCGTAATTTCCTTCTCGTCCATAGCAGTTCTCAGCGGGTTCTCGATCAGCTCACGTCCGTCAGATGGAAAGCCACGAGTATTCTTGTTGACGCAACGCTCGATACATTAATTAGCCTTTCGCAGCCAATGATTTTGGCCTTCTCCGCTGTCTGCGCGGCCTGCCCTTTGTGTCTCGAACTCTCTCTCAGGAACTCATCCGCTGGCGCAATACCCAGTTGCGGTTTCGCTCCTTTTAGCGCGTTCACACGAGAACCCGCAAGGGATGAGCCATTCCCGAGGTTTTTCCCGCAGCGTCCAGGCTCATAGATCGCCTCGGGGAGCAATCTTTACGCCCTGCCAAAATCTGAGGACTCTATTTACTCCCCGAGCTATCCATGGGGAAACCCCGGGATTGATCAAAGAGACGCACGCAAAACCTTTTGCTCCCTCTCGCCCGGCGGTCGCTCGATAATCACCTTCCAGGCGCCTCACTTACAA
>JAJYHU010000250.1 GCA_021784615.1 Acidobacteriota bacterium
TCGGGCAAAGCTTCTGATTGCTGGATTGGCTATCGGAACCCTACTGTTGACAAGACCTGCCAGAGGTGAAACTTTGGACCGGGTTGTTGCATCCGTCGGTCCCATCGCCATTACCCAGCGTGATGTAGAAGAAGAATACCATTTTGAACAATTTCTCCAGGGACGGTCTCCGAAAGGCTCGCCAGACTCCACAACCCGTAAGGCCGTCCTGAATAGATTGATCAGTCAAAAGCTCCTTGCGGAACAGATGAGCGACGCAGCCGGCGAATCAGCCAGTTTACAAAAAGAGGCCGAGAGAACCCTAAACCAGGTCCGAAAGGAATTTCCGAGCAATGCGACTTATCACTCAGCACTTGCAGCGATTGGTATGACCGAACCCCAGGTGCTGAAGCGGCTGGCAATTTACCAGGGGACGCTACGCATGATCGACGATCGGCTGAGGTCCAGCGCAAGGCCTGATCCCAATGAAGTTGAAACCTACTACAAAGAAACTTTTGTTCCGGAATACGCCAAAACCCATAGCACTCCGCCACCTCCGCTTGCCGAAGTCCAAGATCAAGTCCAGGAAGTCCTTGTGCAAAAGAAAATGAATCAACTGCTCGATAAGTGGCTTGAACGGCTCAAATCCACCAGCCGCGTCGTCATTCATTCGAACTGATTTTTTAGGAAGAAAAAGTGAAATTCAGAGTCCGAGGGATACCAAAATTCGTTGACCGGCTTATCCATGCGATAGGGATCATCCTCGTCTTATTGGCGGTGGCAATCGGTTTGGCGAGCACCCCCTGGTTCAGGCATATTCTTGAAGATCGCGTCCAAGCCAGCCTTGAAGAAATCACGGGAGGAAAAGTTGAAATCGTCGGGATGGGATTCCAACCTCTGGATCTCAAGGTCAGCGCGCGGCTGGTGATCGTCCATGGCCGCGAGACCAATCCCGAACAACCCCTTTTTGCGGCCCGGAACGTCGTTATCAAGGTCAGCCCCGTTTCCTTGATGCGATTTCGCCTGCTTTTAAGGACCCTTGCGTGGCAGCAGGCTGACATCCGCCTGGCGACATACCCGGATGGATCAACCAATCTGCCGGGAACCCGTGCCGCACCCGAAAGCGGAAATGCCCTTCAGGGCCTGATGGACCTTGAAATCCACGCTCTGACATTGGCGCACACCACGTTCAGATGGAATAACCACCGCTTGCCATTTGAAGCCGCAGCGCGGAATGTGTCCATCCTACTGCGGCACAGCGGCGACGGCCATTACCGGGGAACAATCGCTTCCTCAAAGACGGTCTTCAATTCAAAGTCCAGAACGCTGCCGCCGGTTTCATTCGCTACCACCTTTCAACTCTCCGCCAATCAAGTACGGGTGTCTTCCTTGGGCTGGCAAATCGCGAACCTCCGGGGCCAGGCGCGCGGCTCGTTCCACTGGGGACGACAGTTTGCCGGCGACTTTGACTTTCGAACCAATGGCGGACTTGCGCAACTCACGAGCGCACTGCGCATCAAAAACATAAAAAAGGGGTACCTGTATCTCAAAGGCAAGGGTTCATACGGACAGAATGGACTGAGCGTTCGGGGCCGCGTCGAGGCTCGCGAGTTCGATGCAGCTATTCCACAGTTTAAGCCCGGCGTGGTGAGTCTGTCGTCAGATTACGTGCTTGAGAAGCAACGCCTGACTCTAACTGGCATCGCCTTCGCCGGTTTAGAAGGAAGAGCGCAGGGCAAAGCAACAGTTGCCTATCACGACTCTTTCCCCAGCCTCACGTTTAGCGGTCAGCTTGAGAATCTGAGCCTCCACTCGCTTCTTCAGTCAATTCCCGCGGCATCGGGTGCGATCGGAGTTTTGCATCCATGGGCACGAATCAGCGGAACGGCACGGGGAACATGGCGCCAGCGCTCCGGATTCCGAAGCCAGTTTGATCTCCAATTCCATGCTCCACCCCCCACTGAGGTCGCTTCCGGCAGCCTTCCGCTCGACGGAAGCGCCAAGGGGTCGGTTGCGCTGGGACGTGAAACTCTGCTGGATATCCAAGAGGCAAGAATCTCTACACCTGACTCCACTCTGGAAGCTCAAGGCGCATTCGGCGCGCCCGATTCATCACTGGCCGTCAAGATGGAGACTTCAAATTTTGATGAATGGCGTTCCCTTGCCAGCATTCTTGTTAAAACGCAGAAGCCCGTGTCTGTTGTCCTCAGAAGCAACGCGATTTTTACCGGTAAGGTGTCTGGAGCTTTCCGCCATCCGAAAATTGACGGCCATCTGGAAACCGGGCGTTTCGATTATGGCGGATGGCCATGGGACGGTTTCGAGGCAAATGTTTTCGGAGCCTCAGACCGGACTCAAATTAGCTCCGGCCGGCTGAAGCTCGGCACCAGCACTTTGACGCTGGACGCCCAGGCGAGCCTGATCCACTGGACGCTCCAACCTGATAGCCTGATCCATCTCAAAGCCGCCGCCCGGGAGACTCCGGTGGCGGGGCTGCGCGCCGCTTTAAACTTGAAGCCCGCTATGCAGGGCCTTCTAACAGGCCAAATTCAGGCCGAGGGAACCCTGGAAAATCTTTCGGGGGCGGGTGAATTTGTAGTTCACAAGGGCGAATTCGCCGGCGTCCCTTTTGACTTACTTTCGGCAACAATCCGCGTTGCGCGCTCCGCATGGGAAATAAATCATCTCAGGATTTTCGAAGGCCGAGGGCAAGCCAACGGTCAACTTCGCCTTGATCCTGTGCAGCGCGCTTTCTCTGCCCAGTTGCATGGCCGCAATTTCCCGCTCAGTCAACTCCATCTTCTCCACCCAGCGGGAGCCGCCCCGGACGCTGCCGGAGCCGTCCTGGGCCTTGTCAATTTTGACGTGAACGGCGAAGGCTCCTTTGATAACGCTCGAGTGCATTCAACGTTGGACATACGTCAGCTCGCATGGCGAGGACAAGCACTTGGAAATGTTCGCGGCAGCGCGGATTGGCAAGGCAATCAAATCCAAATACAAATCGAGGGAGGAGGCACGGGAGGGAAAATCCGATTGAGCGGAAATATTGAAACGGGCAACAACTGGCCGTTGCAGGTCTCCGGCCAATATATCGATTTCCGCCTGGACCCCTGGATCGCGCAGTTTGTAGCGCACTCACTGGATGCGCAGATCGTTGCGAGCGGATCCTTCAACCTAAGAGGACCCTTCAGCCAGGCAAGCCACATCACGGCTGGCGGGCAGGTGCAACATCTGGAAATCAATTTCCCGGCGATTAAAATGACAAATGAGAGTCCCATTCCGGTTCAGTTCGTCGGCCAGCAGCTAAAGTTTGGGCGCGTTCGGATGCAAGGTCCCTCCACGAACCTCGCAGTGGGCGGTTCCATCCGTTTCTCTCACCCTTCGGCGCTCAATTTGACGGCCCAGGGCGAGACGGCGGCAACCCTCCTGAGCCTGCTCTCGCCCCAAATACAGGCGACAGGAAAATCGACTCTCGAAGTGCATATCGGGGGAACGCCCGCACACCCGCAGATGGCGGGCACGGTGGACATCAAGGATGTGAACCTGGGATATGGGGATCTCCCCTTCCGCGTGAATGCTCTAAACGGCAAGATAAGGCTGGATGGCGAGCGGGGTGATATCTCCTCGCTGAAAGGGACAATTGGCGGAGGAACCGTCCGTTTTTCAGGTTACGTCGCGCTGCAAGATGTCCTTCGATACCAGATTCGGACCCAACTCTCTCAAGTCCGCGTCCGATTCCCTTCGGATTTCACTTCTTTGCTGGACGGAAACTTGGCGCTTCGAGGGACGACGGCGCGGGGACAACTAACCGGCGACATTGCCATCCGGAACATTTTCGTGGATGAGAATCTGGATCTCATCGACCTGATGGCAGGGCAGAACCGGCCCCTCGCGCGTTCCCCCCTCGGGGTCGCAATGCCTTTCGCTTCCAGAATCAGCCTGAACGTCCGTGTCGCCTCAGCGCGGCCCGTGCGGATTGAGACTCATAATCTGCGCCTCGTCTCGGACGTTGACACTCACCTGCAAGGAACGCTGGCTGACCCTGTGGCAGTGGGAAATGTGTATCTGCGAAGTGGAGCAGCCATCTTCCGCGGTAATCGCTACACGCTTTCGCGCGGAGAAATTTCGATGACGAATCCCTTCGAGACCGAACCCGTCCTCGACCTCCAGGTGCACACAACGATCGAAAAATACGATTTGACCCTGGAAGTTTCCGGCCCTCCCGACCGGATCCGCCTCTCCTACCGATCTGATCCTCCCTTGCCCACCGAAGATATCCTCTCCCTGCTGGCGTTCGGATACTCAAGACGGCTGGACGAGTTTGCTCCGGCAAGCGGAAATTCCTTTTCGTCCATGGGCGCTAGCGCCCTGCTTTCCCAGGCACTTTCAAGCCAAGTCACCGGAAGAGTCCAGCGGCTGTTTGGCGTGAGCCGCGTCAAGCTCTCTCCCTACTCACAGGAACTTGGGACGCTGGGCGGCCCGGTGCTGACAATTGAACAGCAACTCTCGCCCCAGCTTACGCTAACCTACCAAACCACCACCGCCAACTCCCAGTACCGCGTGTTTGAGTTCGAGTGGACCGTCAACCCGCGTATGTCGGTGCGGGGCTTTCGAGATCAGAACGGCATCTTCGGCCTTGAATTGAAATTCCGGAAGCGCTTCAAGTAAACAACAGGCTTCAGCACTTCCAAAAGCCAATCAGCATAGAACCTTGCTCGAAGAGTGCTTTTGTCCTTTATTCCTTGCAAACGACGATTCCCCCTGACCTTCTTCAGGTTTGTTCTGAGCACATCAACAAAGAGAGTCCGGAAAGTATGTTTACACAAGCTATTTGCATCCATATGCCTTTCCCGGCATCCTTTACGGATGATGAAGGCAATTATTTACCCTTCGACGCAACCCGCTGAAGTATGCTAAAAAAATCAGATTCGGACCGAGGAGCAATATCTCATGAGCGAATCTCAGCACCCCAAAGCTTCAAAATCCCCTCTCACCAGGCGGGAATTTCTTGTGGGCTCGGCGGCAGCGGCCGCCTTGCCGACGCTTTCCGCGGAGGCTTCAGGGACGAATCCCGGAACAGGTTCAGACTCCGGCAAAGCGCGCCGTCCGGATGTGGTCATTATTCATGCCGACCAATTTCGTTGGGATATAATCGGGGCGTACGGTTTGAATCCCATGGGATTGACGCCCAACCTGGATGCGATGGCGCGGCACTTTGTTCCAATCCGCCATCACCAATCAGCCGGTTTGCGCGCCATCACGAGCTTGCCTGTGGACCGGGCAATAACCATCGAAGCATGGCATTTGGAGGAATGGCATTGGGCTTAGGACGGATGCACAGACCATTGCGACGGCCTTTCGGCAAGCCGGATACACAGCCAACTATGTTGGCAAGTGGCATTTGGCCGCTGATACCACGGGCCGGTGGCCCCGGAACACCGGGGCGGCTTTCTGGATTTTTGAGAAGCCTCCAACGCGCTGGAATTCACCTCGCATCCTTACGAAGGTGACATCTACGATGCCGAAGGGAAACCGATCCAGTACTCAGATATCTACCGGGTGGATTTTCTCCCCCAGCGCGTCGTACGCTTCCTGAAGAGAAAAGCCCATCAACCTTTCCTGCTCAGCGTCGCTTACATCGAGCCGCATTATCAGAACGACCTGGTCCGTTTTGTGGGGCCCAAAGGTTCTGAGCAGCGGTATGCAAATCCTTTCATTCCAAAAGATCTGCGCTTTTTCCCGGACGATTGGCAAAGTCAGCTGCCGGGTTACTACGGCTGCGTGGCCAGCCTCGATCAGGCGGTCGGAACCATCTTGAAAACCTTGTCGGAGTTGGGCCTGTCGGAAAATACGATCGTCGCCTTCACCAGCGACCATGGCTGCTATTTCCGCAGCCGAAACACGGAATACAAGCGCAGCCTGCATGAGAGTTCAATCCACGTGCCCCTGGTTGTTCAAGGGCCGGGATTCAACCGCTCGCTCACGGTGCCTCGACTGGTCGGCATGGTGGATATCTCACCCACTTTGCTTGCCTCGGCAGGCATCCCCATACCGGATACAGTGCAAGGCCGCAGCGCCATGCCCGTGCCGGAAGGAAAAACTGACCAGTGGCGGAACGAGGTGTCCATTCAGATATCGGAGTTCGCGGTGAGCCGGGCGTTGCGGACCGAGCAGTGGACCTACGCCGTGGCCTCGCCCAATCGCAATCAGTCACCCATCACTCCGGTGCCGGAGTCCGAAATTTACGAGCAGCATAAGAACTACAACTTGACGGAAGGGTCGAGACCGGCCCCCAATGCGAACCGCTACGTAGAATACCAGATGTACGACCTGTTTTCGGACCCGCACCATCTGGTCAATATGGCGGGACGAAATGAAGCGCTTGAGGCCGCCCTTCAGCTTCGGGGCAGGTTAAAAGAACGGATTGCAGAAGCCGGAGATCACAGCGCGGAAATTGACTCGCCCTATACTCCTTATCCTTAGACCCGGCATCGGGATCAGTACCCCGAAGCAAGAACAACCTCCCAGATCACGGACTTCCGGAGTTGTCCTTTGCCGGGCGGCCACGCGGCAAAAGGTGGTCCAGCCTTTTGAGCAGTGATAGCTCCTGCGGCGAAAAACGCCGCCGAACCTGTGGGCTCCCGAGAAACTGACGGCGTTCGGCCGGAGGCAAGTCCCTCATGCGTCGGAACGCCTGCATGATCTTCTGCTGCCGGTCCGGATCGAGCCCGCGCCACTGCCGATAGATCCCGCGAGCTTCCTGCCGCTGAGCCGGCGAGAGCCGCGAGAAGATCGCCTCCCGCTCGCGAATCTGTTCCTTCCTCTGGGGTGACAGCTCATTCCAGCGGTGTAGATTTTCACGAATCCTCTGCTGTCGATCAGGGGACAGGCTCTGGAACCGCTTGTTATTCTCAAGCACCCGTTCCTGCTCCTTCGGCGGCAGGTTGCTAAGGCGCTGGAAAAAACGTCTCTGCCGTTCCCGCATTCTCGCACGCGCAATCGCCCTCGCCGCCAGCATTCTGCGACGCTGCCGGAAAGCCGGCAAACGGCCGCCCCGCCTCTGGGGAAAAGCGGGCAGCGCTGGAAGCAAAACCGACGCGAAAAGAGCAATCCAGACGAACGCCCCAAAGGTGCTGAGCTTCGGGAATCCCTGGTGCTGATTCTGGTTTTGCGAATTCCTTATCATCTCGATCATCAACCGTTCAGCTAATTGTCCTTTGCCTGTGGAAGCTCCGACAGCACGTCAAAGTTGGCGAGCATGTCATAGTCTTCGAGCACGGAAAGATTTTCATCCACTTTAACCTGCTGCTCGGCCGATAGCGGGTGTGCCGGCGCTTCAACTTCGGCGCTGGCCGGAGCCGCAGTTTCGCTCACCTGCGGCGCGGAGGAGATGGCAACCGGAACGGAGGATTCCCGGGACTGGCGCTGATGGAAAGCGATGAAACCCGCGACGATCAAAACCACGCTTAACACGCTGACTACCAGTGTCCGCAATCCCCCAAACCCCAGCAATCCGGATTTTCCTTTTCCACTTGCGGCCAGCCGGGCCCGCATGCGAGCGTCGAACCACGGCGAAGGCTCCGCGGACGTCCACTCATCCAGGGCCAGATCGACCTTGCGGTATTCTTCCACGACTTGAGCGCACCGGGGGCACTCCGCAAGATGCTGCCGCACCTCCTCCGACTCCTGCGGATTCAGCATTTGGTGGAGATACGAAAAAAGCTTTTCACGCTTATGGCATTTCATATTTGACCCTCCCTGACAAGCGGCTCCAGGCGCATGCGCAGAGTCTCATAGGCACGGAACAACAACGACTTCACCGCGCTTTCGGATACCTTGAGAATTTTTGAAATCTGGCGGTAATCTACCTCCTGGTACTTATGCAGGATCACGGCCGCGCGCTGGTTTTCCGGCAGCGCGGCAATCGCCTCATGAATCATCCTCTGGCGGTCGGTCTCAATCATCTGCTGCTCGATGGAAGCCTTCGGGTCGGCCAAATCCCACTGGCAGCCTCCATCCTCGGAAGAGCCGTTTTCGCTGCGGTGCAGCACCCCCTTGCCGTCCCGAATCGCGTTGAGCGCAAGATTGGTGGCAATCCGGTAAAGCCAGGTGGTGAACCGGGCATCGGGGCGGTAGCGCTGCCGGGCGCTGTACACACGCAGAAAGGCCTCTTGGGCCAGGTCTTCCGCAAGGGCCTGATCGCGAACCATCCGGCAAAAATATTTTACCAGGGGCGCGCGATAGCGCCGGAG
>JAJYHU010000189.1 GCA_021784615.1 Acidobacteriota bacterium
ATCTCAAGACCGCCGACCAGCAGCATCGCCCTCTCACGCCGGCGGAACAGGAGCGGCTTGATCAGCTTTTCGCAGAGCGCATCGAGCAATACCTGGACGCGGGCGCCGGCTCCTGTGGGCTGGCCAGACCAGAGATCGCAGAGGTAGTCGCTGGGGCATTGCGGCACTTCGATGGAGAGCGGTATTCCTTGCTCGCCTGGTGCATCATGCCGAATCACGTACATGTGGTTTTCGAGCCGTCGTCGGGTAACGCCTTGGCTGACATCCTGCACTCCTGGAAATCGTTCACCGCAAGGCGGGCCAATGAAATTCTGGGAGCGACTGGGCATTTCTGGCAGCGGGAATATTATGACCACCTCGTGCGCGACCCCGAAGACCTTGACCGGGTTGTCCGCTACGTCGTCGAAAACCCGCACAGGGCAGGCCTTGAAAACTGGAAGTGGGTTTGGCGTGCCGCAGTGGATGTAGCGCCGGCCTCTGGCCGGCAACCGGGCCAGTGAGACGCTGGCGCTACGTTTGTGCCGGAGCGTAGCGCCGCCGTCCCGGCGGCATCTCTGGGAAAAGCCAGCGAGACGCTGGCGCTACGGAGACCTTCGGGCCGGAAGTAAGTAGGGCAGGCTTCGCGCTTTTCGATGCCGATTTTCTATTTGCTAGAATGTAGGGACGGGTCTCAGACCCGCCCACCTCCAGCGCAGGTCTGAAACCTGCCCCTGCCAGCCCTTTCCGTCCGCGGGCCTTTGGAAACGGGATAAAGCGACGCTCAATCAATACGCCGATTGAACGTGGTTAGCCGTTTGCTGTCGTCTCTCCGCTAGGGAGCGACGCGTTCTTTCGTGCGTTGCAACCCCGATGGGCGAGCTGGCCGTTTTCGGGAACAGTCTTTCCCCCTTTGCTGTATGGGACCTTGTGATCCACGGTACTGTCCTCAAACAAATGAATCTGGCCCCCGCAAAGCCTACAAACGTCCGACTGCTCGAACAATTGCTTTCTGAATGAGTAGTCGAAGAACCTTGGCTCTACGACCTGACCGTCAATTATCGGCCCTACAAGCCTCTTCAGCGCATCCCATCTGTATTTTGTCTGAATGGTCGCGCCAGTATGGCCTGATATCGCGGCCTGCAGCATTGGGTCAGTCAGGAGTAAATAAAGATAATGCTCACGAATCTGTTCGGCGGCCCCCTGGACCTTCGCCGTCGTCTTCCCGGTTAGGGCGGATGCTTGTATGTCGAACGCGGCGACGGAGAACTTCGCGTCCCACACACCATTATTAGATTTGGGATCCGTATTGTACAATCTTGCGGAATGAGGACCGAACACAGCATAGATATTCTGAGTAGTTTGTCTGAAAATGTTCGCCTGCTCCGCAATCTGCTCCTCATCCCTTGGCGAGTACTTTTCCATGTACTCGTTGAGGAATCGCTTGAGATTACCTGTGTAAAACTGGAGCCGATTCACAAATGCAAAAAAGCGCAGTATGACCTCCCGCTCAATGAACCTAGGTTCTGGGGCTGCGGTCCCTCTAATCTTCCGCCAAGTAGCATCGCGTTCAAGGTCCGCGAGCAGCCTATTGAAAGGCCCTCGGTATACGCAATTTCGAAGTTCCTGCTCATTGAGAGCCATTGAACCTCGGTTCAGTCGCTCGAATATCTGATAGCGTAAATCCGTGTTGCTGCCAGAATCGATTACGACGCTTCGTATAGCGGCATCCAGAATTTTCGTCTGGTGTTCCTCCGAGAGGTCGCGGAAGACTTTTCCGTTTAGGCTCTGCATACGTTCTAGGCGCCGCAAGTGAAATTTATTGCTGATGAACTCGATCATCGCTGTCAGGCGCTGTTGGCCGTCGATCACTTCAAGTCGGCCACCCGCCACCCTGCCAAAGTAGATTGGTGGAATCGGTATCTCGAGAAGAAGTGACTCAATGAGTCGTGAAGGCAACTCAGGGCGAAGTTTCCACACGTACTCCCGTTGATAGGTCGGCTGAAGGTCCATCTGGCCGCGGTCCCATTTGTCTCGCAGTGTGGACAACGTCCAATCGTGAGGCTGGCTGGAAACTGGCCGATCATCAGCCTGCCCTGGCGTTGGCTCCTCATCGGCGTCGGGTTCTAGAATGTCAGGCGTAGTCGTCTCCGCTACAGTGTCAGTGCCACTCGTTGGCACGCTGGCGGCCTCAGAGGGGGCTACCTCCGTGGGAGCAGGGATGGATTGAACGTGAACCGGGTCATCTTTTGCGGACTTATTCGCGGCGACGGCTCCAGGCGGACGCAGAACAAACCGAATGCGGTCGTCAATCCCTGCATTGATGATTGACGGTTCGGTGTCAACACCAGCCATCGCTAGCGTTTGTTGGATTTCAGTAACCACATTTGCCCCGCGGCGAGCAGCATTGAACCATTTGAGCAAGCTCCGAACTGTGGCGCGCCTCGGTTGTTTGTTATCCTTGAGTTGCCCGACAATTTCAAATATCCGGCTTGGAATTTGGCGCATCGCCTTTCTCCCCTGCGGCGGGTGGCGCATCGCGGTCCTGGCAATGTGCGCGGCACCGAAATCAAGATAACGGTATATACCCCAGGCGCTTGAAATGCAATGAAACTTAAATATCACCAATCGCCGGGGGTGGCGGCCCCAGTATAGGCCAATTAATCTAGGCTACAATATCCCAAGCGGCCTCCAATGGGTTTTTCGGGCCATTCCATCCTAAAAAGCCTGAATTTATAAGTTTTGTGTTATGAGCAACTTGCATCACAGCGCAGGGCTGCGAATCGGCGACATTTGGCAAAACTGTTGCATCGCGGAACATCGGTTAAAATTTACTCACCCTCCGCCGCATCACCGCAACGGCTCTGCCCTTGGCCACCAGCTCCACCCGGGCAATCCATGGGTCACGGGACTAGACCCTCAAACCCAGATGCCACAAAGTTACAATCAGCATTTCCCGCAGCGAGTAAAGGGCGCGCGCGAAGGGCTCCGCCTCAATGGGGCTGGCGGGAGCCGGAGATGCGTAGGCGGTGATCCCAAAGGATGAAAACATCAGCTTGACCCGGTAAAGGTGGAACCCGTCACTCACCGCAATGCATTTTTTGATCCCCCGCGCTCGCAACAACTGGACCACCGCTTTGAGACTCTGATAAGTGGTTTCGCCGTGCGTTTCATCGAGGATCTTGCGGGCCGCCACACCTTGTTGGATCAGATAGTCGCGCCCGACGCCACCCTCTGTGTAATGGGGATCACCGCCACTGCCCCCTGTGGTGATGACCAGCGGGGCAAGGTGCCGCTCTTCCAAATCGAAGGCATGGTCCAGCCGGGCCTTGTAGACAGGTGAAGGACGGCCGTTATATTCAGCCGCCCCGAAAACGGCGATAGCGCCCGCAGGCCGCGCCTCGTCATGAGCCGCTTGGCGGCGGATGGCTTTGTAAAGCGCAACTTCAAACAGGATGAAGGCTGCGACGGCAGCAATTAGACTGAGGAATATCCAATGGCGTATGTGCACGAGGGAACTCAGGCCAGATAGTCTTCCAGTTCAGACTCGGCGATGCCGCCGGGGCGCAGAATTCGCACCCGCTCGCCCCGGAGTTCCACCACGGTTGAAGGCCTTTCACCCGCTGCGTTCCCGCCGTCCAGAATGAGCGGCACGGAGCCGCCAATCTGCTCTTCGACCTCGACGGCCGTCGCGCAGGCCGGACGTTCGGATAGATTGGCGCTAGTTCCGGTAAGAGGGCGCCCCAAGGCGGTAATTAAGGCTTCCGCCAGCAGAGAACGCGGCCAGCGAAGGCCAACCTTCCCCGTATTGGCTGTGATCTTCAAAGGAATTTGCCGAGAAGCAGGAACGACCAGCGTTAGAGGCCCGGGCCAGAACTTCTTTGCCAAGGTAAAGAACAGTTGAGGCGGATCGGCAACCAGGTCCGCCGCCTGATCTAGAGATGCCACAAGCAATGGGATGGGACGGTCTGAAGACCTTCCCTTGATGCGAAAGATCTCCGTGACTGCGGCCAGATTAAAGGGATCCGCGCCAAGGCCGTAATAAGTGTCGGTTGGGAATGCGATAACTTTGCCGGAGAGAATCAGCCGCGTAGAGTACTCCAGCACATATTCCAACTCGAAATCGTTGACTTTCAATATCTCTGCCATGCGAGCGTCGCCAGAAGTTCAACCCAAGAATGATCTTGACCCTAACATAAGGGATTTAGCGGGTCAAGAAGCGTCGTTGCATTCGTCGCGCGGCGGGCAAACCGCGCGGCGGAGTTTCAATGCAAGCTTCTACTTGCTGATTTACAAGAGTTTTTGCGAAGTGGGAAACTTTAATGATATCTAAAAATGGGCTTGACTTCCGGGAAGAGGATAGGGGAGAATCGTGCTAAACCAGAGGAAAAGTGTACTCTTACAATTTCTCATGGAAATGGGGGTGTTGATCGTTTGGCCGAAATTCGACTACAGGAGGGAGAGTCTTTAGAAAGCGCCCTCCGCCGCTTCAAGCGCAAAGTGCAGCAAGAGGACATTATTAAAGAGATCAAGAAGCATTCTTTTTATCTCAAACCAGGAGAGAGAAAGAGAGTCAAGGCGGCCTTGGCGCGGAAAAGAGCCCGCAAAAAGGCAAGGCACGACCAAGACTAGCTCCTTTTGGCGCGAACCGACCGTATTTGCCACAAGGAGGGCCTTGGCCGGGTAGGGGGCTAAGCATGGAATACCGGGATCGGGTCCTCAAGTGCATGGACTGCGGAGCGGAGTTTGTTTTCACGGCAGGAGAACAGCTTTTCTTCGCAGACAAAGGGTTTAAAAACGAACCCAAAAGGTGCAAGACTTGTAAGGCAAAACGAAGCCAGTTACTGAGCGGGCAAGGTTATCGGCGCGTGGAAACCACCACAGTTTGTTCGCAATGTGGAAAAGAAACCACCGTCCCCTTCAAGCCAACGCAAGGACGCCCCGTCTATTGCCGGGAATGCTTCGAGCAGCGGCGCACCGCAAGTTCACCGGCTTGATTTCATTTTAAGTGTCCCTCCATTTCCGTATGAAGAGGGGATCAGGTTTCAAACGGAGCCTGTCCCGGATCGGGAGCCTGCTCCCGCCACGTGGTATTTTCAATTCGCGGCCTCTCAGCGATCATGCGAGGGGCCGTGGGTTGAAATCCTCTTTCGCATCCGTCGCGCGCCCTTTGAATCCGCCCGTAGCGTGGCACCCCCGAGTTCAGTTAACATGAAATCCTGATGAGTACCTTCCACCTTATCAATTTCGGATGCCGGGCAAGCCAGGCGGATGGCGGAGCCATCAAGCAGCAATTGATCCTGGGAGGCTTCAAGGAGACGAGCCCGGAAGGTAGCGAGGTTGCCATCCTGAACACATGCACCGTGACGGCGGCTGCCGACGCCGAAGCCCGCCAGATGATTCGCCGGCTGCACCGACACAACCCTCAATGCAGAATTCTGGTAACCGGCTGCTACGCCCAGCGAGCTTCCGAAGAAATTGCCAATCTGCCGGGCGTGGCGTGGGTTGTTGGGAACTCCCATAAACACAGTGTGGCGGAAATTTTACTCAAAGAGTTCAAACACCCAGGAATCGCAACCGATTTCCCGGCTCAGGCAGAAGCTCAGACAAGCCATCAAGCTGTGCACCCCATCCTTCCCTCTCCCAAACCGCAGGCGACCGTCCTGGTGGGTGAAATAGGGGACGCGTTCCATTTTGCTCCGGTCTTTGCCGAAGATCGCACCCGGCCCACGCTAAAAATTCAGGATGGCTGCAATGCGCGGTGTTCTTTTTGCGTCATTCCGCACGTGCGCGGCGAGAGCCGAAGCATGGCGCCCCAAAAAGTAATCGAGCAAATCCGCCGACTTGAAGAAGAGGGTTATCAAGAAATAGTTCTCTCCGGAATCAACCTGGGAAGCTATGGCCGTGATTTCAGCCCGCGCCTCAGTTTCCTCGGCCTGGTGGAGCGCATTCTTGTTGAAACCAAAATCCGGCGCGTGCGCATCAGCTCGATCGAGCCCATGGACGTCAGCCATGAATTCATCCAGATGGTGGCCGGGGAGCCGCGCCTAGCAAAACACTTTCACGTTCCGCTCCAAAGCGGGAGCAACAGAATTCTCCGGCTCATGAACCGGCGTTATTGGACAACCCAATACGCCGAGCGCATTCTGGCCATTCAGGAGCGAATCCCCAATTGCGGCCTCGGCGCAGACGTGATGGTGGGATTTCCGGGAGAAACCGAGGCGGACCACGCTGAAAGCCTCCGCTTCATTGAGTCTCTGCCTTATAGCTATCTGCACATTTTCCCATATTCAGCGCGGCCCGGAACCCCGGCGGCAAGCCACTCCAATCCGGTTGACGGGCGCCGGATTCGTCTGCGAAGCCGCGAGATGCAATCCCTGATCGCCGCCAAGCGCCAAAAGTTTCTGCAAGCGCAGGTGGGTGAAACACTGAGCGTCCTGGCGCTTCACGAAACCCAGGAGGGAATGCGCTCTGCCTTATCCTCCAATTACTTGAAAGTCTTTCTGCCCGGAGCGGAAGCTCCGCCGAATACCCTTCTCAACGCGCGAGTGGGACGCGTATTCGGCGACCAAGTTTTTGGATATCAGGTTTCGTGACTGGGTTGCGCCGTAGGGATTTCTTCTCAATAGCGGCGCCATCCCGGCCGGTCTCCTTGTAAAGGCGGATTCCGCACGGAACACTGGACACGCAATGACGTTATCCCCCAAAATGAAACGGGATATTAATCCGGATGCAAGGTGGCTCGCCTTGAACGCTTCACAAATTGTCCTTCGCGAAAGTATGCCGGTAAGGGAGTACGTGCAGCGCACCTTTGTGCCGCTTTCTCACCTTGCCCACGGATGGGAAATGCATTCGGCCGTTCTGCTGACTCCCGCCGAAGAGCGCAGCATGGTTCGGGAACCGGCCGAGGCCGTGCCGGAATCCATTGCGCGGCGGCTGGGCAAGGTGCGCGTCCTGCTGGTTCCTTTTGTCGGATGCTTTGAGACAGGCGACAGGGTTGCCTTTTCGGACCCTGCGGGGGAAAAACACTCCGCCGTATGGCTGGAAAGCGAGGCCCAAATCGACCTGGTGCTGGCTTGCCGTGATTTTGACGCTCACGACACAGGATTTGAGTTCCTGGCCAGCGTCGCCGAACTGCTCCGCTCACGGCTGACTCCGCGCGAGATGGAACAATACACGAACCTTCTGAATGAAGAGCTTGACGGAAACGTCACCGGCGAAATCGATCAGGACGCCTATGAAGCCAAACAGGCGCTTCGCGCCCGCCGGGCGCGAGCTGGATCCCCATTCAAAAAGTATCGGGACGTCTCGTTTGCAAGCACGGGCGCTGAATACATGCATGGACTCTGGCATGACGTCCAGATTCACATCGGGCCTGAACATTTGCCGGTTTCAGCCCTGCGCAAGCGCATGACCCTGCTGGCGGAAATGTTTCCGCCGAATTCCGGTTATCGCCTGTTTGCCGAAATAAACGAAGGTTAACAAACTCCCCTTTTCTCTGCTCCGGTCGCACTGCGTTAAACACACCTATTGTCGCCTCGCAGAGCGAGGCGACAGGCAGCGATCTGCATCGCGCGGCGTCGGGAAGCCGGCCCTTGGAGCATTCTCAGTATTGGTGAACGGCCACGACAGAATCACCGCTAAAAGTGACGAAGAGCACGTGAGGTGGAAGTCCGTAAAGCCAGTCCTCCGTCTCATCTCTGTCAGGCTTGGTTGTCCGGACCTTGCGGAAAGGCGGACCTTTTGAGGAAAGCACCGCATCACGATTCATTCCCACCAGAACCTGATGGTTCTTGATGGCATCTCTGAATTTCTTGGGGATCGAAGTGGAATAGAGTTCGGTGGGCAACTGCCGATGGAAGTCTAACACTCCATGAAGGAGATGCTTGGCCTGTTCAACGGTAAGGTTGGGAACCTTTTCGCCCCGAAACATCAGCGTAATCGAGGAGCCATAAACAAGTTCCGTGTTTAATGGCTGCACATTCGACTGAGCCATCCCACCCATGCCAATCTGGATGTGTTGGTACCACTTCTTGTTTTTTCCGCCATTGTTAATTTCAAAAACGATCCGATCACGCTTGAACTTAATCCTGGTGATTTCAACCGGCATCCCCGCATTGACCGCCGTGCCGTTTGCCATTAACTCCTGGCGGGCCTTCGCCTGATCAATCTCCCCTTGGTCATTCACGAACACCCCGTGTTTGCCTCGCGGCAAGGCGATTTTGACCACGGCGATTTCCCGGTCC
>JAJYHU010000052.1 GCA_021784615.1 Acidobacteriota bacterium
CGCAAGACCCGGACGCGTTGCTCGGAAAAGCTCGCATCGCTTTTTATCAAGGAAAGTTTCCAGAAGCGCAAGCGTCCGCAACTGAAGCGGTCGAGAAGCGGCCTGACGATTTCTCTTCGGTTTTCCTTCTGGCCAGCATCGAACACGCCCGGGGCCGCCGCCGGGAAACCTTGGACCTTCTCAATCGCGCACAGAAGTTGAGTCCGGGAGATCCGGAGGTCGCCTCGCTGCGGAACCGGACTCTTTCAGAATCAAAGGTGACGTTGCGCACCACGGCGGGCTTTGCGCGGGAAATAGGGCCGCCCAGCGAATTCAACGGACGCACGGGACTGGCCAATGAAGACTTGCGGATGTACACGTACGGAACCACGATCGGCCTCAACTTGCTGCCCAGAACAAACTCCTACCTTTCCTTGGTGTCGCTTCCCACCGATAGCCCGCCGAGCGCCCAACTTGACAGCTTTGGAAACAGAGTCCCGACGGGAATCACGGGCGCTGCGGCTCCCTACGAATTCCTTTACCGGCAATCGACCCGCTTCGGACCGCGGCTTACCGTTCGGGCCGGGGCGGGCGCTGTGCGGTTCGGGCCAGGGGCGCTGGTTTCCGTGCCGGAGCAGGCGTCGCCGGTCAGGTCGGCGGGAGAACGTCCTTTGGGACTGGCTGGCGCCAGTTTCGGACTCGCCAAAAATCTCAGCGTGGATATTGACGCTACCCGCTCCGCCATCACGTACACACCGGTCTCGACCCGCTTGGGAATCATGCGGGGCCAGTTGCTCGGGCGCATCAATTACTTCTTCAACTCCCGGACGGAGCTGCATTTGACTTATTGGTACGGGCGATATTCTTCCGAAGAGTACGCGCACACGAGCGTGGTCAACGGCGTGACCGAGACCTCGACCCTGGCCGACCACGACCACGTGAACGGAGGCTCGATCATTTTCAACAGGACCTTTGCGCAGTCAGACCGCTTTTCATTTGACGGCGGGTATGAAGGCTTGATTTACGGGTTTGGCGGCAGCAGCCAGAATGTCTTCTTGGGGTTCTTTGCGCCCAGTTTTTATCAGCTGCATGAACTTGTCCCCCGCGTCTATGGCACGCTTTGGGGGCCGCTCGGTTATGACATAAGCGGCGGAATTGGTATTCAACAGACCAATCACGGCGGGGCGGTCACACGAGCCTGGAACGTCAGTCCTAATCTTTCGATCCGGGTCAGCAGGCATCTGCGGCTTATCCTCGGATATACCCATTACAACACCGCAGAGGCTTTGGGACCCTTGCGCGGGAATGCGGTGAGATTTGTGACCGAATGGCAATACTGAGCTGCTCGTTTCTCGGGCTTGAAGCGGGTATCTCTATCGAGTGCAGGGACGTTTGGAAAAGAGTCTAAACGGAACGCGATCCCTGGGTCCCGGTCGGCTTAACGGGAAATTCCAGAGTCGCAACTCAGTCCGTTTCTTTGGGGTGAAAAGTGGGGAAAACAACTTCAGTGGATAAGGCGCTGCACCGGGTAGTTTCCTTTCCTTTCCGGGTTCTCTGTTGGATTATCGACATGTTTCTTTTGGCCGCCCTCTTTGGCTTTGTGATCCTTTTCATTATCCAGTTCACACATTCGCCCAAGCTGCTTCATTGGGGTTGGATCGTAGGGCTCAAGCGGTTGGGAGACCCGGTGCTGGCGGAGATCAGTTCCTGGGTCAGAATGGACTGGCCGGCCGGCACGGGCTTCAGTTTTATTCCCATCGTCATGGCCTTTTTCACATGGTTGGTGAAGATTGTGGTCGACGGGATATTTCTTAAAAGCAGCAGCGCTTTCTCAAAAATTGGCCGGGCATTCCAGCCTCCGGCGGGAGGGCGAGTTCGCCCTTCATGAAGGCGTCAAGTTTTCGGAAACACTACGGCCTGATCCTACTCCCCCACTCCCTGCGCCAAAAAACCGCCGTCCACGGGAATAAAAGCTCCGGTAACGAAGCTTGCGGCGTCGGAGGCAAGGAAGATTGCAGCCCCTTTGATTTCCTCCAACTGGCCGAAACGCTTCATGGGCGTGTGCGAAAGGATGGAGGTTTTGCGCGCAGTCTGGTTGATGATCTCCTTATTAAGATCGGTTTCAAAAACTCCCGGAGCGATGGCATTGACGGTGATAAGGTATTTGGCCCATTCTGCCGCCAGGCAGCGGGTCACCTGGGCGACCGCTCCTTTGCTGGCGGCGTAGGGGACAACTTCATGGGTGCTCAGGAATGACGCGATCGACGCAATGTTAATGATGCGGCCATACTTTTGTTCCCGCATCACCCGGCCGACCATCTGGCATGCATTCCACGTTCCCTTCAAGTTGATGTTTAACACGCGGTCCCATTGCTCTTCGGTGACTTCAAAGGAAGGAACGCGCATTGTGGTTCCGGCGGAGTTCACCAAGATATCAATCCGGCCCATCTCCTGGAGCATTTTGTCGATCACCGTCTGGATCTGGTCCCGCGCCGTTACGTCGGCTGTGATCTCGAAAGTCTTCTTCCCCAGCGACTTGATTTCCTCCGCGCTTTTGCGGACCTCCTCTGCGCGGCGGCTGACCGGAACCACGTTGGCTCCCGCTTCGGCCAGTCCTATGGCAATGGATTTTCCCAGTCCGCTGGTGCCGCCAAAAACCAAAGCGTTTTTTCCTTCCAGGCTCAATTTCCTGTAGTAAGACAAGCCGCTTCTCCTCCGTGCCGAAATGCAATTTGCCATCGTAGCATTCGCATTGAAAAAGAGGCAAGCGAGGATAGGCGGCCTCTTGCACCGCTGCTCCCCCGGATGCTAGTCTTTCCTTTTAGCGAGCCCCATTAAGAAATTGCCGCGGTCGAGGCGAAAAAGGCCGGGAGATCGCCTCCGTTCGGCAGGCGAGCGTGTCAGCAGCGGGACGCCTATGCTAGAGTGAAAATCTGTTTGTTGCACACTTTACGAAGATGGCGGGAGGTCGTACCGGCATGGACTTGAACCAGGTGACCCAACAATATAATTTTTCAGGACAAACCGTTGCGATCACAGGAGGTGCGGGAATCCTGGGAGGCGAGCTTGTGCGCGCGCTGGCAGGGTGCGGAGCTAACGTCGCCATACTGGATCTTAACCTGGACCCCGCCCAGCGCATCCTGGAACTCCTGGGTCCGCGGGCGAGCCAGGTGATGACGGTTCGCACCAATGTTCTGGATTTGGAGAGTTTGCGGCAGGCCTCGCAGGCTGTGCTTGAGAAGTTCGGCGCAATCGATTGCCTGGTGAACGCGGCGGGAGGCAACAAGCCCCAGGCGACGACCAGCCCCGATCTTTCCTTCTTTGACTTGCCGGCGGATGCTTTCCGGTGGGTATTTGACCTGAATATCCTGGGAACCATTCTTCCTTCTCAGGTGTTCGGCAAGGTGATGGCGGAAAAAGGCGAGGGAGTCATTTTGAACATTTCCTCCATGAACGCCTTCCGTCCTTTGACTCGCATTCCGGCCTACTCAGCGGCGAAAGCCGGCGTCAGCAACTTTACGCAGTGGTTGGCCGTGCACATGGCCCAGGTCTATTCGCCGAAGATTCGCGTGAATGCCATCGCGCCGGGATTCTTTCTGACGCAGCAGAACAAGTTCCTGCTGACGGATGAGAAGACGGGCGGCCTGACCGCGCGAGGCAAATCGATCATCGACCACACTCCCGCAGGCCGCTTCGGAAAACCGGATGATTTGTTCGGAACCGTTTTGTGGCTTCTTTCACCGGCTTCGGCATTTGTCACCGGAGTCATCGTGCCGATCGATGGCGGTTTTGCGGCCTATAGTGGAGTCTGATTAAAGCTTAGACCGAGGGGCTGAATTCGGGGGATGGAAAAGACGTTGCAGGGAGGAAGCCGATGGTAATCGGACAAGGATTTGCGGACCGTTATTTGACCAACGATGAAATTTGCGGCATCGTCCAACAAGGATTGGGCTCGCTGGATCTCGACGGCAAGCGCGTCCTGGTGATTATTCCCGATGGCACCCGCACCATGCCCACGCCGTTAATGTTCGGTTTATTTGAGAAGCAACTTGCTTCGCGCGTGGCGGCCCTCGATTACCTTGTGGCGCTGGGGACGCATCCCATGATGAGCGATGCGCAGCTCAGCAAGCTGGTGGGCCGCCCCGTGGAAAACGGGCAGGCCGGCAAAAGCCGCATCTTTAACCACCACTGGGAAAACCCCGCAAACTTTTTGACCCTGGGTGTTATTCCGGCGACTGAGATCTCTGAAATCACCGGCGGCCTGCTGGCCGAGGAGGTTCCCGTCCAGCTTAACAAGATGATCCTTGACTACGACCAGATCATTATTTGCGGACCTGTTTTTCCCCACGAGGTTGTCGGCTTCTCCGGCGGCACCAAGTATTTTTTCCCCGGGATCGGCGGATCGGAAATCATCAACCTGACTCACTGGGTGGGCGCGCTGATGACCAACTATCGGGTGATCGGTTCCGGCTATACGCCGCTTCGCGCCATCATTGACCGGGCTGTCAGCTTTATCGACCGCCCCACGGAGTGCTTTGCCCTGGTGGTGACGCACGAGGGTGTGGCGGGGCTCTATTTCGGCACGCCACAGGAGGCTTGGAAGTCGGCCTCCGCCCTCTCAGCCCAAAAGCATATCGTCTACGTGAAGAAACCCTTTCGGCGCGTTCTCTCCGTCATGCCCAAGCTCTACGACGATTTGTGGACGGGAGCCAAGGGGATGTACAAGATGGAGCCGGCCGTCGCGGACGGCGGCGAAGTCGTCATCTATGCGCCCCACATCGACGAAGTCAGCTACACGCACGGCAAGTTGATTGAAGAAATCGGCTATCACTGCCGGGATTATTTTCTGGCGCAGTGGGAGAAGTTCAAGGGCTATCCGGGCGGAGTTCTTGCGCACTCGACGCACGTCAAGGGACTTGGCGCCTACGATGCCGCCACCGGCAAGGAGACGCCGCGGATTCAGGTGACGCTTGCGACCGGCATCCCCCGCGAACGCTGCGAGCGCATCAACCTAGGTTACCTCGATCCCGCAACCATCCATCCGGAAGAATGGGCGGGCAGGGAAGACGAAGGCATCCTGATGGTGCCCCGCGCAGGCGAAATGCTCTATCGCGTTCAATAAGCTGGGCGAAGAAGCTCTGACCCGGCCGAATGCGGCGGCGCCTCAGCCGCGCAAGTGTTCGGCAAGCCAGACAACATAGCGGCTGTTCCGGCTCCTGACTTCTTGGAGCAAGTTTTCAGGGAGTTCGTCAATCTTCTCTTTGAAAAACCGGCGGTCCCCATCAGGGGAATTTACATCCCGCGTGCCGACCATGTTTCCCAGCCAGAAAACCAGGAAGAGGTTCCCATCAACGCGTCCCCGCGCCGAGTCGCCGAGATAATACCCGAGGCCCATCTCCCGGTACTTGGCGGCCAGTTCGCTTTCATAACCAAAGGCGCCGGCGGCTGCGAATTTCTCCGCCCGATCCGCCATCCGCTCGATCAACAGCCGCCATCGTGATCCTTGGGGCTGGCCTGCCAGCACGTCAAAGAGCTGAAGTTGCAGTTCGCCGGAGATTTTGTAATTCACTCTTCCCGCCGTCGCTTTTCCAATCCGCTCCAAAACCTCGGCCTGCTTGCCGCTGCCGGAGTGAATGCTCAGCGTGGTATCAAAACTCTTGGCCACGGCAGCAAGCTCAAAGACGCGCGCGGCAAGTTCTTCAAGCGGGTTGCCCTGGAAATCCCTTTCAACACGCTCGGGAAGGTCCGGCCACATCTTGCCATGGCAATAGTCATTGAGCCCCACGCCGTTCTTGGCGGAGGTTGCCATCGCGACCGGATAGGCCTGGCGCTTCTTGAAGCCCAGGTTGGGGGGGCAAAGCTGCGCGGGCCGTCCACGCGCCTTGAGCCAGTGCATGTAAAACAGAAGTTCTTTGGCCGTCGTCAAGGTCTCAGCTTCGTCGATCGAAGGCTCAAAATCGAAGCCGCCGGCGAGATTCTCTTCCGCCTTCGTTTTGACAATGTCATCAAAAAGCTCTTCATTGAGCTTCAGGCTCTGGCCGAACTTTACGGCCAGCCGCATAACTTCGTTCTCACTGAAGTTGTAAGAGGCCTCGCCGATCAGGTAAGGTTTGGAGAATTCTCCCAGAACCCACTTCTGTTCATCTTCTGAGAGCACTTGCTGAAACTTCGTACGCACCTCAGAGTCGCTCCAAGGATGCGGATGGCGCAAGTCAGCCGAGAGTTCAAACAGGCGCGAGGTATCCGTGGTGAATTTTGTGTAGCCCACCGCATGCCGGATGGCCGTCTTGACCGCTTCCACGGAGTGCTCGATCTCCTCAGGCGTATTCCCCGAGACGATAAAGTGGTCGGCTTCCGCCGTGTAACCTTCCCGCCATCCGGAGCGGATGGCCGCCCAAAGTCCCGAGTGGTAGAGATGCCGGATGGAAACGCGCGTGTGGCCGGTGGCGGTTGGATCTTCACCATCGCGCGCGCTGAGCGCTTCCTCGGTGGTCATTTCCCGAGTGGCGGAAAGCTGAACGGTGGATGCCATGTTGACGTGCATTTTTTCGAGGATGGTTCGGTAGGCCGCAAAAACGGCGGGCAGGCTGATTTCCGGGTGCCGGTTGCCGGCGGCAATGGCGGGCTGGGATCGTTGGGGCCGTGGGAGGAATGCCGGATTCACCCATCTGGCGAAGGCGCGGATGTTTTCCTGATCGCGGGTTGAGAAAGGGAAGAAATTTATCAGGATCTCTTTTCCTTTGACTTGAACCCACGTACTGCCGAACGGCTTTTCGAATAGCTCGCTGATGGGAGCGGAAGCCGGCGCTATCTGCATCAACAAGGCAACGGCTGCGCCCTCTACCAGCGCGTCCACGGCCATATAGTAATTCGTTCCGTGGTTCGGGTCCTGCTCGAGCGATCCGCAGAAAGGCTTCAGGCTGGATAAATTCAGTTCGGCCAATTTTTTGGCGAGACGGTCTCGGAGCTGGTCATTGAGGGTTTGGCCCTCCGCTTCTTGCATGATCTGTTCGGCGATTGCCTTGGCTTCTTCTGTTTTGAACTGCGGTCCCATGATTCTTCCCTTCGATAGTTGAGATGGATGATCTTGTGACGGCCGCAGGGATGTGATTGGCGTTTCACGGCTCTGGGTGTTCGGTCCGTCCCTGTACTTGGTCGATGCCGTGGGCGAGGATGCCGATGATGCTCTCAACCGATTCTCGAGCTCCCCGCGGGCTGCCCGGCAGGTTTACGATCAGTTTGCCTTGGCGCGTTCCAACCACGCCCCGCGACAAGGCTGCCCGGGGCGTGCTCTTCACTCCTTGGGCGCGCATGAGCTCGGCAAGGCCCGGGATTTCTTTCTCGATCACGGAGCGCGTGGCTTCGGGCGTCACGTCACGAGGGCCGAGGCCTGTTCCTCCCGTGGTAAAAACTGCATCGCAATCATCAGCTTCGGTCCAAGCTTTCAGGCGGTTTCGGATCCGCTCTTCGTCGTCAGGAAGGACGTCGAGCGCGACAACCTGCCAGCCGTGAGATTCAAGAACGCCACGCACCGCCAATCCTGAGGCGTCCTCTCGCCGGCCTTCAGCCGCGCGGTCACTCAGGACTAGGATTTTTGCGCGCAGGGAATGGGTCGTCATGATTCCGTTGCCTGCTTAGCCCGCATCACGGTTCGCCTCATCCAACAAGCGCAGGCCTTCCATCATCAATCCCTGGGTTGAGAGCGTCGTCGAGCGCTCGGCCGATGATCGCGAGAAATCGACCTCCCATTCCCCGCCGGACCAGGTTAATACTTTGTAGACGGCCTCATCGCCTTGAAGGTTGCCGCAGATGGCGTGGGTAACCTGGCCCTGGGTGAAATAGAGCGTGCAGGCGTCGCGCCGGGAGCGCAGAAGAAGCGTGCAGGTCTTGCGCCCCTGTTGGAGCGATTGCATCCAGTCGATCAGGTTCATTTCACTCAGCCGGCCGGCGATCGGGCCTCCTCGCATTCCTATTTTTTCCATTTTTTGCTGGTAGAGCCGCGCGGTGATGCGGCGAACCTGTGTGGAGAGTTCCCTCACGAAAAAGGGCTTCACCAGGTAATCTTCCACGCTGTCTACCACCATTCGAAGGCGTTCGTCGATCTCCTTTTGCGAGGCCAGAAAGACAAAAGGGATGTCGGCGGTTTCACTTCGGACGCGCAATTTTTCAATCAAGGCGCGGCCATTCATGACGGGCATGGAGTAATCCGAAATAATCAGATCCGGACGGTTCTCAA
>JAJYHU010000281.1 GCA_021784615.1 Acidobacteriota bacterium
CTCTTGGAGGTGACAGCGTGAGCAGCGTGACCGGCTGGCTGAATTGGAAACCGGGCCAACCCCGAATAATAGAGACTCCCCACAAAACTGAACCGACAAAACCATCAAAACCGGGTTTTGCTGGTTTTGATGGTTCGATTCCTAAGAAGAATCCTATTATTCGAGGCGGTGAGCCTGCCACGGCAACGCCGGCGTGTGCGTGTCCGTATTCCCTCCCGGATGGTGTCAAACTGATTCGCTTCACTCCCAGAAAGCCGCCCGTGGCCGTCACTGTGTGTTCTGTAGTGGCCGACCTGGACAAGTTTATGCGGCACGCTCTGGGCGAGCTTGAGGCCCGGCTACACCATCCCGTTCAGATCAAGGCCGGGGATTCGGTCTTTGAGCTTCTTTCCAAGCTGGCGGACTGCGGATTGGAGCTTCGGGTAGAATGGCCGCCGCAGACTCAAATAATGCGGGAGTTGCCGGAAGCGGAACCTTCAGAACCCGCAAAACCCTCAGAGCCGCCGGAGTTGAACGCTCACGGCGTTGAGATCACGGATGAGGATTTGCCCTTCTGATGGCAACGGTAGTCCAACCCGCCCTGGTCGAATTGCTCAAAATGAGCGGCGCGCGCACCCGTGGCCGTCGCGCCGATTGTCCTGACTGCGGCTCCAAGAGGACCGTGAGCGTTGACGAATCGAAGGATGTTTTCTTTTGTCACCATGCAGGATGCGGTTTCCACGGCGGGATTGCCACGCTGAGGCGGCGGCTCGGTATCGAGCGGCAATGGCTTCCCCGTGGTGAATACATCCGCCTTCAGCGAGGGCGCGAGCGGGCGGACCGGCTGGCGCTTGATCTGTACGAGCGTGTCAAAGCCCGGCGGTTTAAGTTGCTGGATGAGCTTCACAGCTTGAACCGACTCGAATTGCTCGCGCATGACGCCGGACCGAACAACCCGGAATCTTGGGGCGCGCTGGCCAGAGTGTACGCCGAACGGCCCGGATTACTGGCGGAGCTGCTGATTCTGGAAAACTCCACGGCGGCAGCCCTGATTCGTTTCTTGAGTGCTGACAGCGAGGTGCGGGAGAGGGCGATTGCCGGCGTCATTGAATCCGGTGGTCTTTGGCAATGTCCGGGCAGATTCGTAGAGCTTGCCTTCTGAGCCGTGACCAAACTTGATACGCTCACAATTGGCAATGCCATATAAATTTCAGTTGTTCAATCGCTTATGGCTCCATCCTGCAACCCGCACTTGCTTGATACTTTTTCGAGTACCAATTCAACCTTTCTGTCGGTATAATCCGCTTAACTTTCGTCTCTATGAGAGGGACTGCCATGGAATCGCTGGCCAGGTTGACGGGTCAGGGTGACTTTGGTGGTTTGATTGAGTTGAGGATGTTCAGTGCGGCATCTGCATTACCTGCCAGCGCGAGTACATGGGGCAGCAGTTCTTCCTGATAGCGGTGCAGATCACCAAGTATTTCCTGGTTGTCCGCAAGCCAGCGCCCGGTCTTGATGATCACGAGAGACCAATTGTCTTTGATGGCCAAGAGATTCCACTCCGCTTCCGCACCACGAAGCGCCGTTACGTCAATCTCAGTCATATACAGCTCAGTCGTGAGTAGCAGCGAGTTAGTCATAATGCGCTTTGGTTTCTTAGTAGAAGTCGCGACCCCGTAGCGAATCATATCGACGTCATCCAAAACCTGCTTTACATCGTCATCAAATGTCTTCCCCGATTCAGGTGTTAATCCGCCGCGTGCCTCTGGGGGAAGGTTGTCCACTAGCCCGGCGAACTTTGGTTTGTCGAGGGCATCCTTCCACTGCGTCGCAGACTTGTCTAATCGTTGCAGAAAGTTCCTGTACTCTTCGGGGGTCATCAATCGCGGCGGCCCGAGCTTGCCTTGCGCTGAGGCTGTCGCGGCTGTCGCTAGCAAAACTACGAAGAGACGTGCCATCTTGATCATACCGGGCTGTCCTCCTCCGATTTGAGGTAACCTGCCACCTTTGCACCGGACGCATACACTAACACCAGAGTGAGTCGGCGACCACCGAAAAATTCTATCCGCGCCGAATGAAGGAGATTTTTTGTGCCGAAAAAAATTGTCTGACCGGATAAGCGGCCGCAGACATACCCGGCTGACCACCCTTTTTTGACGACCTGGCCGGGAAAGCATAATGCCGGGCCCGCATCACCGCGTAAAATGTCCCGCCATCGCCCGCAATTGGCTTGTAGCACACTCGCCCCAACAGAGCGGGGCAATCCTCTGCCCTTGTCTCGCGTCTCTCGCAAGAGCCAAAAACAAGTGACCACCCTCAGTGACCAGTACGTGTCGCTACTGAGTGCTACCAAGAAACCCGCCACACAAGCCGCACTCGCATGAATAGCGGCTCTGTAGCATGTTATCTCACTTAGTAACAGTCAGTCTAACTTGTTGATTCTTTGATTAAGTACAACTGGCAGTCATGAGGTCGAGGGTTCGAACCCCTCCAGGTCCACCAAGTCAATCTCATTTGTAATCAGCGGCTTAACCCTATAAATGAATGGTTGTTTTCAAAGGAAATATCCAAGGCTATCATACTTAGGGATAAACTCAAAATTCGTTCATCATCCCTTAGCGATCATGTGAGCGGACCCTTCACGATAAAACTAACTCCTCTGCGGCGATTGCATTGCAGCAGAGTGTACATTCTATGTTCCACTCCATGACGGTAGCGCGCATCGCCTTTTGCCCATCAGGCTATGGGTTATCTCTGGCGAGATCATCAAGCGTTCGGAGTCCCTCCTGAATCACGATTTCAGCCGTCTCGGGAGAAAACAAAGAAACCTCCGCTTCGTATCCGCCTTCCCCATATGCTCCTCGAACCGGCATATACCCAAACCCCCCATTGCTGTACCCTGAGAATAGGGTGTGAGCAAAGGGCGAATTTGCCATAATTTGCTGACTAATCTCAATGAAAGGTTCGCCCGGAACTGCAAGGAGTGCGATGTTCCCGATTCGAATGCCTTGCATTTGCCAATCGATGTGAGTTTTCCCGTGATAATTCCGGGCTCTGTCCGCCCACATTGCAGCCTGGGTGGCGCGAGCCGTTGCTGCCCGGATTTCTTCGTCCGTACCTTCTGCCCGAAGACGGTCGAGATCGTTTTGCAGCATCAGGGCTTCCGATTCTAACTTTTCGGGTGGCGGAAAGGATTTGAGTGGAAGTGAAAGGAAGCGGGAGACCACGCGTAGAGCCGCTTGCTCTGGCTCGACCGGCTCATCAGTGTAAACGGCGATGGCTGTCCCTGATTCGATAACGGTTTCCAAACGTTCACGGCGGGGCAGCGTCTCAATGCAAGCTGCTGTTCTGGCGGCCTCGAGTCCGAGTCTTTGGCCCAGTTGCCGATAAACCTTGAGGTCACCGGTGAAGCCCCGCCGCGGTGTCTGATTCCCCGCAGCGCCCTGCAGAAAAAGGCATGTGCCCCCGACATTTCGCTCCACCACTTGCCTTACGACGCCCGGGAAGTCGGGCGTAAAGTGCTGGCACTGCCACGCCATTGTGGTGGGGTGGCAAGAGTAGTGGACGATCGTCGCGGCCGTCTCTTCATCCAGCGTGTCGAACCGGATCACCCGCACCGCAGAGTCAGTGGGGCCTTGCCAGTTCCTGCCTATCACGATGCGCCCATCCGGCAACTTAAAACGCCGATTAACGTTAATTTCGCATTTCCCCGTCCCGCCTGCGCAACGCACCGGCACTGCATTGCGCTGGGCTTGCCAGACAGCGCCGGCAATCCGCGAAGGCAATCCGTCCAAATAGCTTAAGATCGCGTCCAACCCTTCGCTAATCACCGACAGCCGAAACGTATTCGGGCCGGAATGGGTATGCGTACAGGAAAGACGAATGTGCTCCCGGGATATCTTCGTGAGGGTGGCAACGGCATTAATGATTTTGCCGGTCCATTCGGCATCGAAGCCGATCGAGTCAACATCGATGATGGCAACTTCGGTATCTGAATTAGAAAGGACGAGAGCTGTGGCATAGAGTGGCAGATCAGCTCCCGCGCCCCGTTGGTGGGTCTGTGCTCCCCATCCTCCCTGTGGCGTGCCGGGGGCTGGGGTAATATCCACACGACTGGTGCCAAGCGTCAAATGTTTCATCGGTCCTCTTCCCTGAAGAAAAGACTGTTTCCGCCGTCAATCAAATACGTTGTCCCCGTCATGTAGTCAGCACTTGGCAGGCAAAGCTCAAAAACAGCTTCGGCAACCTGGATGGCTGTCATTATGCGCCCAAGCGGGACGATCTTGAGCGCGTCTTTGCGAAGGGCAGGGTTTTTCCGAAACATTTTCCCCGACAAACCTGCATCCACGAAGCCGGGTGCGACCAAATTAACCGTAATTTTATAACGTCCCAATTCCAGAGCCATGCATTTTGCCAGCATCTTTAAACCGCTTTTCGCAACACAATACGCAGTTAAGTTGGCCCAGGAAACATCCTGAACCCATGAGCTAATAAAAATAATTTTCCCGGATGCTTTGGCCTTAGCCATCGCCCGGGCAGCAGTCTGGCCGATGTAAAAGCACCCGGTAAGATTGACGTCCAGGTGCTTCGCCCAACTTTGCCTGTCGACCTCCAAGAAAGGGGCGGGTTCCACAACTGCTGCATTTCCAACGCAGATATCGGCAGAGCCGAACTTTTCTAGCGCCTTTCCGATAAGGCGCTCACTCGTTTCCTGCCGAGAAATGTCACCTTGGAGATACAGGACCTTTCGCCCGCTAAGGCCGTCGCCGCACAAGAGTGCCTTCGCCTCTTTGACTGGCAGAATGTCATTAAGTACAAGTTTTGCTCCTTCTCTCGCAGCCGTGCGGGCTATAGCTCGCCCAATGTCGCCGCAGGCGCCCGTCAGAACGATCACTTTGCCTTTTAATCGTCTTGAGTTTGTCATGGTCGAACGCTACTATAAGCGTGCTCCCACATCAAATCAATACCCAATCCCATCCCTATCCCATAACCCTGTCCACGTAATTGGACGCGAGATACAGGATTTGGGGCCTGGTCTTGACACTCCGGCCTGCAGTTTTTAGACTCGCAGTTCGGTACCGCCAAAAACGTGATGTTGAGGGTTGGAGGTGTCTTTGCCGAAACCTAAAGTTTGCTTCGTCGTTGCAATGTGCTTTGTCGGGCAGGCTTCCGCGGCAACGACCCGGAAGTGATGCTTTGCGGTCATGGCTGTAAATGCGCTTAGCAAAGATACCGGACATGACGGACTTGGCGAGCAACACCGCAGGCGACTTTTAGGTTATGCTCAGAAGTTAGTCATACAAGATCAAGGTTCCGTCCACAACGGACGAATGAGCACCAACGGCGTGTCAATAGGCCTGACCTCACAGTTTTCTCCGGCCGAAAGCGCGATGGTGAATACGAGGTTAAGAGAATTATTATGGGTGATATAAACAATGTACTCGGCTTTCCAAGCAAGCGGAACAATATATCCCCGGCGGAGTCAATACTTCCTTGCGTAGGATGTCCCCGCCCCTAGCGTTCATCCGGGCTCAGGGTTCGGTGATCACGGATGCGGACGGGCATGATTTCCTCGATTATCAAGCTGCGTTTGGTCCGATTATTCTTGGGCATAACTTTCCGGAGGTCAATCAGCGGGTTCAAGAGATGATGGCGAGAATTGATCTGGTCGGAGTCGGGCAAACTGACGTTGAGATCGATCTGGCCCGGAAGGTCTGCGAGCACATCCCTTCGGCGGAGAAGGTTCTGTTTTGTAATAGCGGATCCGAGGCGACATACGGAGCCGTGCGTTTGGCCCGGGCCGTGACGGGACGCAAGAAGATTATCAAGTTTCAGGGCTGCTATCACGGCTGGCATGATTATTTAGCGATGAATGTGATTACGCCAGCAGAAAAACTAGGCATGAGAGACCCGTTGTCAGCAGGCAGCCTCGAGGAGGCCCTTCGTGCCACTCTGATATGCGAGTTTAACAACCTTGAGGATGTAAGCCGAACTCTGCAACAAAATCGCGGAGAGATTGCGGCCATTATCATAGAGCCTATCCCGCACAACATCGGTTGTGTGTTGCCACAACCCGGATTCTTGGAAGGTTTGCGGGAGATGACCCGAGAGAACGGCATCATTCTAATTTTTGACGAGGTGGTCACCGGCTTCCGGCACAGCTTGGGCGGCTATCAGAAATTATGCGGAGTGACCCCTGATCTGACGACGCTGGGCAAGGCGATGGCAAATGGATATCCGATCGCAGCCATTTGCGGTAAGAGCGAGTTGATGGACCAGTTTAATACCCGGCAGGGCGGTTGCGTCTTTTTCGCCGGGACCTACAACGGACACCCTTTTGCCTGTGCGGCGGCGCTAGCGACGATCGAGGTAATGGAAAAGCAGCGAGTCCACGAACATGTCTTCCGCCTGGGTGAGAAGATGCGGAAAGGATTGCAGGATATCCTGCAACTCCTAAAGATTAAGGCAACCGTGGCAGGGTTCGGGTCAGTCTTCCTAATCTATTTCTTGGAAGGACCGGTGAACAATTACGCTGACCTTTTGCAGAATGACCAGGAGCTTTTTGTGAGCCACCGGCGTAAGCTGATGGATCGCGGGATCTTTCAGCTGCCTTTAAACTTGAAACGCAATCACATCAGCTTCAGCCATACGGATGAAGACATTGAAAGGACACTGCGGGCAACCGAGGAAGTTTTGGCAACGACTCCTTCTGTCCGGGAGTAATCTGATTAGTGCGGCCTGACGGCCTTTCCTTTCTCCGATGCAGACAGATAGGGCCACGGATAAAGTGCTCCTAAATTGTCCCTAGAAGAGGTCGGTCAGTCCGGCGAGGAAATCTTGTGAGGGTGCGATCTCATTATCGCGATTGGACGTTCTTGCTTCTCTGCAACCTGATTTGGGGAAGCCAGTTTGTCATCTATAAAATCGTCCAGCGCCAAGTTGGCCCAGTCTTTGCTGCTCTTTTGCCGATATCCGTTGCGACGTTGCTTCTCACGCCGATCGTCTGGTACAAACGCCCGAAAAGGAACCCCTCGATCCAAGGTCGTTCGGTCGGCGCCCGCGACGTCATGCAATTTGTTCTTATCGGCATTGCAGGCCAGGTGGTGGCTCAACTTTTCGTAGCCTGGGGTGTCCGATACACCCTGGCTTCGAACGCCGCATTGATTGTCCTGGCCTTGCCAATTTCCACAGCCTTAATGGCCTACTTGTTCCTGGGCGAACGCATGACCCCGGCCAGGTGGGTGAGTTTTGCCTTTGCAATTGCGGGGGTTATTGTCTGCGCGGGGATCAACTGGAAAGAAGTCGACCTCATAGGAGGCAGTTTCCTGCTGGGCAATGGATTGCTTTTCCTGGCCATTAATGGCAGCGCCTTCTATAACGTTTATAGCAAGAAACTGCTGGCGCGCTATTCTCCCCTCGAGGTCCTACTTTATAGCTACTGCGTGGTTGTTGTGTTTATGCTGCCCGTCGGGCTTTACACGCAGCCGCAAATTCTTACGATCATGGCCAACTTCAGGGTTGAGGTATGGTTCGGGATTCTCCTGCTCGGCGTCTTCCAATATTTTCTAGCCATGGTTTTGTTCCTCACCGTTTTGACGCGCTTGGACGCCACCCAGGCCGGGCTTTCAAATTATCTGATCACTTTTTTCGGCGTCATTACCGCCGCAGTCGTGCTTCATGAAGCGCTCACAAAGTCTATGATTTTCGGTGGGATCCTGGTGTTGGCAAGCACCCTTCTCGTCACCGTTTATGAGAAGCGGCCATGGACAAAGAGTTCGGTCAGCAAACTACCCGTATAAGCGGTCGTTGCGGGGTGATGGCGCTTATCTCAAACCAAAAGGATCCGGCACCCCTAAAACTGAAAGGGAAAGCTTGAACCATAACGTGGAGAGATATGAGCAAAGGTATTGCGACGGCACCGGTTGTTTTTGATAGACCTTGAGAGCTGGTTTCAGGCCGAATCCGGGAATCAATGCGTGACCAGTTCTCGAGAATACCCTTCGCAGTATTTAGCTAATGATTGCTGCCATCCTCTAGGAGCGCGTCCGAGAATTGAGTTCAAACGGATTGGGGCGTGAGTTGAAGCGTGGGAACTGCCAACCGTTTGAAGAAGGTGCGGCCGCGAGTCGCC
>JAJYHU010000314.1 GCA_021784615.1 Acidobacteriota bacterium
TACGCCAATCGTCATGGCCATTTCCGCTCCCGGCCGGCTCCCAAGGGCGGAAGCCCGGGAAATCAATGAAAAGACTAGCACAGTAGGCCTATTTTGTCAAGCTTTTTCTGCCACGGGACTGTGCAACGGATGCTGTCCGCCCCTGCAAATGATCGGGCGGGCGAACCCGCGTTTGGAATAAGATTTCGCGGCCAAAGGGCCCACGGCACAAAACCGGTGCCGTGGCTACCGGAGTGCGCCACGGCTTGCCACCTCACGTCGATCAGCCGAGGTTGCGGCAAGGGCCGGCGAGTTCCAAAAACCCGAGCCCCCGGCGCTACTTCACATTCAAGGTCAGCGTGGTCGAGTGCGCGACGCTGTCCGAGGCGGCTGTTACAGTCAGCGTGTAAGTGCCTGCCGGCGTGCCAGGGGAACTTGTCAGAGAAGATGAGCTTCCGCTTCCGCCCCCACCGCCGCACGAAGCCCAGAATGCCACGGTCAACAGAACCACGGCCAGCGGCGCGAGCCACGCCAGGCGCGCCTTTCCGCGCCTCGACACAAGGCCGAGCGTGCAGAGTCCAAGCAGGTCAAGGAACGTTAACCAAAGGACCGCAGGCGGAGGTACCGGGAAATCCGGTCTACGCGGTGCCGCGAGCGCGGGAGCGCTGGTTGCTACACTTACCGTCACGCCGACAGGGTCAGTCCCATCGGGAACCATCTGGGGTGGAGTAACCGTACATGTCGAGTGCAGCGGTGCGCCTCCGCAGGTAAGGAAAACGGGCGATGCAAATCCCCATTCCGGCGTCAGCGTCAGTGAGAATTGTGCAGTGCTCCCGGCTTTCACCGTCTCGCTGGAAGATGACCCGGAAGACATGTCGAGAGTGAAATCCGGCAGCTTAAACCCGGTCCCGGTCAGGTTGACGGTCTGGGCGCCGGCACTGTCCGAGATGATCAACGTGGCAGACTCGTTCCCCACAATGGAAGGCGTAAAGTTGACAAGGGTGGCGCACGTCCCTCCACCGGGAGCCACCGAGGTGCTGGTCGAGCAGTTTGTGCCCGTATCAGATAATGCGACCGCAAAGTCGCTGGCATCGGATCCCGAGATCCAAACACTGCTGAGGCCCAACGTTGAACTTGTGTAGTTGGTCAGTCTGAGCGCCTGCGGAGGACTTGTGGTGCCGGCAAGATAAGTCCCAAGATCCACATTGGAGGGCGACAGGGTCACGCCGGAACGCGTCGCATTGGGATTCACTTTGAACAACGTTCCCTTCTGCAGAGTGCCGCCAAGTTCGGTGGTTCCATAAAGGTTGCCAGCCGGCCCGATGATCAAACCAGCCCAGGGATAATAGCCGTCGCCGGGCATGCCCTGAAAACTCCATAATTCACGGAACGTATAGCCCGTAGAAGACTTAACCAGCTTATAGACGCTTCCGTACTGGTTGGCACCGCTGCCGGTCAACAGGGTGCCGTACAGGTTGCCGGCGGAGTCCATGGTCACGCCTGCCCGGGTCTCACCCTCATCGGAGCTAAAGTTGTACAGCACCGTTGCCATGTATCCCCCGGAAGACTTGACCAGCTCATAGACGGTCCCGTTTCCGTTGGCGCCGCCAGTCAAGGTAGTACCGTACAGGTTGCCCGCAGAGTCCAACGTGAGGTTTCCCACAGGGTAGGTGATAGCGCCGCGAAGGGCCGCGAAATTGTATAAGACTTTTTCTGTGTAGCTGGTGTAAGACTCGACGAGTTCATAGACAACTCCCTGCTGGTTGGCGCCGCCGGAGCCGGCAAGTCCATACAGGTTGCCCGCGGAGTCCAAGATGACGCCCCCTACGGGCGAACCCCCATCGCTGGTGCCCGTGAAGGTCAGCAATGTCTTTTCCGTGTAACCGGTAGGGGTATTGATCAGTTCGAATACAGCTCCACGGTCGTAAGGGCTGCCTTGACGAGTGGTGCCGTATAGGTTGCCGGCGGAGTCCATGACGAGACTTGCCGTCGGCAGGTCGCCCGCGTCACCGCTACCCGAAAATTTGTACAGCACCTTTTCACTGTAGCCGGTGGAGGACTTGATGAGTTCGAAGACGGCTCCGAGGTACGCGCCAAGGCCACCGCCGTTCGTGGTGGTGCCATAAAGGTTGCCCGCTGAGTCCATGATCACACTTCCATTGGGATCTGAGGCGTCGAGAGGCACGCTCCCGAAGTTGTACAACAACTCTTCGTGGTAGCCCGTAAGCGTCTTGACAAATTCGTAGACGGCTCCCATGTCGTATGCTCCGCCGCCGTAAGCGCCATAGAGATTGCCCGACGAGTCCATCGTCAAGGCTGCCGAGGAGCCATATACGTCGGTCGGGAAGCCCACGAAACTGTGAAGCACCGTTTCGGTTTGCGCGCGGGCGATGGCGGCCCCGCCGAGGAGAATCAGTCCGAATAGAAAGGTAAGACTTGCAAAACGCCTGAGGAACACAAAGGAAAAATGACGCCCAGTTCCACAACCAAACATAGGACCCTCCTGAACAATCGACGATATGTATCTCTCAAAACGCAATGCAGTGTCAAGGCGACTTTGAGAAACGCCGTGCCAGCCTGGAGAGGCCGCGGCCTCACGTCCCGCTTTTTGTTTGCGAAGAAATAAGAAGCCGCGGATCGGACGATCTGCGCTACCAACAATCCCTTTCACCAAACCGGGCGGTGAGGACACCGCCGCGACAAAAACCCCCTCACGCGGTCGCTAGCGCGACCACCCTCTCCCCAAGGGCGAGGATTGGGAACAACAAGAGCGTAGTCGCGCGACGCCTAGCGGTAAAGGACCGCGAGGAGTGCGAGGTAGTTATCGATGAGCAGGCCCTCGTAGCCGTGGGGAGTGCCGTCCCAGGCCCGCCAGTCGTAGGTCATGCCGTTTGGCCCTTTGCCCTGGAAATTGCCGGCTTCAAAGCCGCCGAGCAGCGGAAACAGGATGGCGTCGGCCTGTTTCCGCCGCCCCAGTTTGTACAAGGCGCGGAGGGTAAAGTAGACATAGTTCCCTGAGGCTCCCCCATTTTCGTAAACCTGGAAAGCGTTATAGCCGAAGCGCGGGTTGTGATCCACGTAATCTTCAGGGCGAATGGGAATCAGGTTGCCCGGCAGTCCGTACTGGAAGTGCGTGTAGCCGACCGCCTTCATCTTGGCCAGCATGTGATCCATGATGCTGTTGGCCAGGGGGTTGGGCACCAGGCCGTAGGTGATGGCCACTCCGCTGACAAAGGTGAAGTAATAGTCGTGGAGCTTGCCGTCGGCGCTTTTCCAGCCGGCCAGAACGCCGGTCGAGGGATCATAGAATGTCTTGACGTAGGCGGAACGGATCGCCTGGGCTTTTGAGGCGTAAAGCCGGGCGTCGTCGGGCCGGTTCATGCGGCGGGCCAGCTCCGCCATGCCGAGCAGGGCGTGGTAGGCGAGCGCATTGGAATAAGCGTCTTCATGGGCAAAGCCGACGGTGTCCCACCAGTTGGCCGGACGGAGCGCAATTTTTGCAGGCCAGGAGCCGGAGTTGCCGCTGGCGGGAAAAGAGAGCAGGCCGTTTCCATCCTGCGTGGCCAGCACGGTCGCAGCCCATTCCTTCAGCCCCGCGTAATTCTTCCGGAGCCACGGCAAATCATTCGAGCCGCTGACGTAATCTGAGGCTGCGGTCAGCAAGGAAGGATAAGCGTCCAGGAAATTATAGATCTGCTGTGTATTCCCGCCGTACCTGGCCATCCCGCAGCCCTTCTTTCCGCTCAAGTACTGGTCCAGCGTCTCGCGGACGAGATCGAGCGCCGTAAGACCTTTTGCCAAAGGAGGGGTTCGGAGCGCCATGGTCGCAGGGAAGTACAAATTGAGGGCGCAGGGATCGCTGGCGGAATTGTTGGCCAGCATATGTCGGCGGGGATTCAGTTGGAAAATGTTGAGGAAGTTGCGCCGGAAACCGTCAAAGCGCGGGTCGCCTGCCAGTTTTGGCCCGCCCGGATAAATGGCCACAACCTTCAGGGTATATTCCACAACCGGCATGGCCCTGGACGCCGCCGGGAACGTAACCCGCACGTAATCTTTGTTAGGGTAGCGGCCGAAGCGCTCAGCGTCATAACCCAGCGCAACGCGGCTGCCTTCGCTCAGGGTGATGCGGAACGTTCCCTGGTCAGGAAAGTGCAGGACGGCGGGCAACCGAACGCTCGCGTCCTTGTTCTCCATGCCCAGCAGCGTGGCATGGGAGGCCCAGGGGTTGAAAACGGCAACGAGCGGCTGGGGCGGGCTCGCGGCGTTGTAGCTGGAACGAATGCGCAATTCCCGATTGGAAAACTCGAAGGCCCATACGGGCGGCGCGGCGGGCGCCTCGTCCGCGGAACGATATGCGACCGTCTGGCCGCTCGAGTGAACCGTAAACGCCTGCGCTGCAGACGCCGGAGGGCGAACCAGATTCGCCCCGAGCCGGCCGTTGCCCAAAGAGTCCACCGCCAGCGCGAGGAATGCCGGATGATCGTTTGCCAGCGCAACTTTGAAGTAAGGAGATTGGTAATGGAGCGGCGCCGGGGCCTTTTGCGCCCGAGCGGCCTGGACAAGCAAAAATGAAACAAGAGCCAGCATCCATATCTTTACTGGGTTATAACTCATCGAGCCTTCCTTCGCCAAATTTTGCCTGGCGCGCCACAACTCCGCCCTGCCGCCAGATTCAACAGTCCATCATCCCTGATCCGCCTGTCATTGAGAGAAAACCAGTTTACATTAGCATAATTGCGGTTGGAACGGTCGGCGCGACGCCAAAGGGATTGGAGCCGGAGAGGGATCGTGATATTAATCATCGTGCGGCAGCGTTGGCGCTTTGCCGACACTCGCGGGAGGAAGCTTGGGCGGCTACGGATTATCGGCCCTGCTGGCAGTCGGTTTCGTCGTTTCATTCATCGTGGCCTACGCCGCCGTCGCGTGGTTTATGGCCTGGGTGCGCAAGCGCGGCTTTGCTCCCTTCGCCATCTACCGGATCGTCTTTGGCGCGGCGGTGCTGCTGTGGACGTTCAAGATTCTGAGGCGAGCAATAAAAGTTCAAAGGGTAAGACGCGGAGTTCCGGACCGGCTCCGCGCAATTTAACTCAAGGAGAACGCCGATGGAAGACTCCAAACCCGGGAAATCTCAGTTGCACGCCGTCGCGCCTTCTGAGCGCGTGGTGTCGGTGGACGCTTTGCGCGGCTTTGACATGTTTTGGATTGCGGGCGGCGCGCCGTTCGTGATGGAATTCTTCAGGCTGTTTTTGAACCCGCTGCCGCCCTGGCTGGCCGGGCAGTTTGAGCACACTCCCTGGATAGGTTTTGATTTCTGGGACATTATCATGCCCCTTTTTCTTTTTATCGTGGGCGTGGCCATGCCGTTCTCCATTGGCAAGCGCCTGGGGCGGGGCGACAGCCGCCGCAGCATCTACCGCAAGGTGATCTATCGCGTCCTGGTGCTGTGGGTTCTGGGCATGGTGGCGCAGGGACACTTGCTGCTATTCACGCTGGGCAACTTCCAGGTTTACAGCAACACGCTGCAATCGATTGCGGCCGGATACCTGATCGCCTCAATTGCGCTGGTGGAGCTGCCCGAGCGCTGGCAGGCGGGACTGGCCGCGGCGCTGCTGGTGGTTTATTGGGCGCTGATGAGGTTTGTGCCGGTGCCGGGCTACGGCGCGGGAGTTATCACGCCCAATGGCAACCTGGCCATCTGGATTGACAAGGCGCTGCTGGGGCGCTTCCAGGACGGCACGGATTACACCTGGATTCTGAGCAGCCTGGGCTTTGGCGCCACCACGCTGATGGGCGTTCTGGCCGGGCGTCTGCTGCGCGGACCCAAGCCCAAAGAACGCAAGGCGGCGTTGCTGGCCGCCTCAGGCGTGGCTTGCCTTTTCGCGGGTTGGCTGTGGAGCTTCGAGTTTCCCATCGTTAAGCACATCTGGACCAGCTCCATGGTGCTGTGGTCGGGCGGCTGGTGCCTGCTGCTGCTGGCGCTGTTTTACTGGGTGATCGACGTGCGGGGCTACCGGCGCTGGGCGTTCTTCTTTATCGTCATCGGCATGAATGCCATCGTCGCCTATATCGCTCCGGACATCATCCCCTTCAAGACCATCAGCCATACGCTCTTCGCAGGATTGGCAACTCATTTAGGAATGTTCGGCAATTTGCTGCTCGCCGCCGGAGCCGTGGGCATTCTGTGGTTTGGGCTCTACTACATGTTCCGCAAAAAAACGTTTGTGAGGATTTAGGGCGGGGCCGCGGTTAAGGTGACCGCACAGATAGTAAACGGCTCGATCTATGCGCCACCCGCGCGTCGAGAATGTGACGCCTTCCGTTGCGTGGTAAACAAATTGCCAGCTATTGAATCTCGATTTTCAGACTCATGTCAGTTTCGACCTCTGCGACCCTGCGATTGTACTCGTCGACGATATCCCGCATTGTCGACAGAAAGTCCGTTTGCCTTTCTACAGAGATTTCAATAACGTTGTGAGCGATGAATTCCTCAAGAGCGAGAATCGTGAGTTCCTTGTCGATTCCCACCTCTTCTGCGAGGTTTCTAGCCTTGTCGACTCTTGCACGCGGAACTACTAATATGGGGTGCCGGTTTCGTTCGGAATTGGCCTTACATTTCTCGAGCACGCTCAGCCCCGGAGTGGCCGTGACATGATACGATATAGAATCAATGTCGAAGTCCCCTTCGCGTCCTGTCTGTGTGTCCCCCGCATTTCCGGGGTGGTTCGGAATGCGTTTCCTTGGATGTCTCTTTTGAAGCTTAGCCCCAACCAAGTGCTGTTCAACACGTCCACCAGATTTCCCCTCCGCATGCGTCAGGATTAAGTGTACCCAGGTAGAGGGCGATTGGTTACTGCTACAGCTTATTTTCAGATTTTGGCGGTTAAGCCATTGAAAAGCCCTTCGCCGAAGAACTTCGATCCCTTTCTCCAGTTCCTTGCCGCGCTCCGCCGGTGACAAACCGCTAAGAACGCCGCCGTACTCTAGATCTTCGAGCAGCCGCTCTGCATCGTGAGAAGCCTGCCGTGTCGTCGCTTCCTTCAAAAACAGTTCAGGAATGCCGTGTCTTTGAAGAATCGCGAATAAGCCGCTGCGCGCCCCTCTAACCTCACCACCAGTCTCACTGAATATTTCTTCCCGCGTAATAGGGCAGACACCTTGCAGGTGATCGAGAACCACGATTCCGACAGCAACGGTGTTTCTTGACACCTTGCCTTTACGCTTGCACGACTCAATCCAAGATTTGACGACATTCCCGAGATCGGTTTGTGACATGGTTTGTCAAAATAGCAACGAGCTTAGTGTATAGGCACCAAAAGTCTCTCACGCAAAAGCTCGGATGCAAGTGGAGTCAAGTACTTTTCGGCGATCCACTCAATGACGGGAACACAGACTGCGTCGCCGAATCCGAATAAAGCGTCGTTTAGTGGCGCATTGATCCCGTAAGATTCATCCGGAACGCCTTGCAGCCTGGCACACTCTCTTGGAGACAACAGGCGTACCCAATAGTTCCCACGCCCCGCCTTGAATAATATTTGTCTGCCGCTGCCACCGCGTGGGGTTCTTAGGCACCCCGCGATTCCGTCAACGCGAAGTTCGGCCATCGACTTTCCTTTGCGTATCCGCCGAAACGCGGTGCCATAGGAGTAGTAGCCTTGGGAAATCATCTTTTTCGCTATGGCGAGGTGTTTTGGGCTCAGTTGATTGATAAAATACTCTGTTCGCTCGCGACTCCACCACATCGAGCTGTCCTCAGGCAGTTCTTCAATGATGCTCTCGATCGTCCGATATTTACGAGGAGGCGGCGGCAAGGGGCGAAGCTCTCGTACTGGACGCCTCCAACCCCCGCCTGATCTCCTACTACACCCACCTCGGCTTCCAGATCCTGGCCACGGCCGGCCCCCCGGGCCTTCTGCGGCACCGTCTCCGACGGCACCGTCCGCGAGCTGGCCTGCCATCGGCACCCGCACGCCGAGCCGTTCGGCGGTCGCCTCGGCCTCGAGATAGCCGGCGTCCACGTGGCGCAGCACGCCCGTGGCCGGGTCGTTGGTCAGGACGCGGGCGAGCTTCTCCGCCGCCAGCGGCGTTCCGTCGGCCACCGAGACCTGGCCGG
>JAJYHU010000377.1 GCA_021784615.1 Acidobacteriota bacterium
CTTCGCCGGCCGCGTCATCCCGCGTTTGTCCCAGTCGGTGGTAAGAAAATAGGGGGGGAGCGGCAGGGGCTGCGGCCGTTTCAACCCGATACAGGATCGTGTGCCCTCCGGAAACAACCAAGGTGACGTTCGGGAAGCCGGCGCTGGCAACCTGATCATCCGCCTGCTTTTCCATGGCGTTGTGGAGGAGCACGGCATGGATGTGGCCTTCCAAATGGTTGACTCCGACCAGAGGCTTGTGCAAACAGAGAGCCAGAGCTTTGCCATAAACAAGCCCCACCAGCAGTGAGCCGATCAGTCCGGGCCCCTCGGTGACTGCGATGCCTTCGATTTCCCCAAAACCCACGCCTGCCTGCCGGCACGCTTCGTCGACGACCGGAACGATTTTCCTTAAATGTTCTCTGGAAGCAAGCTCGGGAACAACCCCGCCGAACCTTTCGTGAATCGGAATCTGTGAGGCGACCACGTTCGACAGGACGCGCGTGCCGTCCGCCACCACGGCGGCTGCCGTTTCGTCACAACTGGATTCGATGCCCAGAACCAACATACATTTGCCCTAACGAAGTATCTTAGCATGCTTGCGGAAAACCTTATGCTTTGACTGTGCTACAACATTGACGGTAGACTGAACTTTTGCAAAAACACCACCATAGTTGCTCAGGGGGATAACCGTGAAGATTCGCAAAGCCGTACTGCCCGTGGCGGGGCTTGGAACGCGATTTTTGCCAGCTACCAAAGCGCAGCCGAAGGAGATGCTGCCTATCGTTGATAAGCCGCTTGTCCAATACGCTGTTGAAGAAGTTGCGGCGTCGGGCATCCCAACGACTATTTTTGTGACGGGCCGCGGCAAGGCGGCCATTGAAAATCACTTCGACGTGTCCTTCGAGCTGGAGCATGAATTAACCGGGCGTGGCAAGGAGAAGCTCCGCAAGCAGGTGCAGGCCATCTCAAAGCTTTGCGACATCGTTTATCTTCGCCAGAAACATCCGCGCGGGCTTGGACACGCGGTCTTGATGGCGCGCCATCTTGTGGGAAATGAACCTTTTGCGGTTGTTTTGTCCGATGATGTGATTGATAGTCGGGTTCCTTGCCTGCGGCAAATGACGGAGGCCTTTTCAGAACTCAACGGGTGTATTTTGGCGGTTGAGCGAGTGGAAAAGTCGGCCGTGGGAAGCTACGGGATTATTGAGGCTGAGCCAGTTCGAAACTCAAAATGGCCCGGCCGCCTCTTCCGAATCAGGAACATGGTTGAAAAACCGTCACCGGCGGAGGCGCCTTCGAATATGGCCATCATCGGCCGGTACATATTAACTCCCACGATTTTCAAGAAGCTTGCTTCCACGCGGCGCGGCCAAGGGGGCGAAATCCAATTGACGGATGCGCTGAAGAGCCTGCTGGATGAAGAGCCGCTCTACGGATTTGTTTTTGAAGGAAAGCGTTACGACGCAGGAGACAAACTCGGTTTTCTTAAAGCCACGGTGGAATTCGCCTTGAAACAGCCGGATCTCGGAAAGCTTTTTCGAAAGTACCTCAAATCAGTGGATCCTTAAACAAGAGGAAACGGACTGCCCAATGGGACATTCTGGAGTTCAGTCAAGATCCCAAGCATGTCCCTCCTGATTTTCTGGAAGAATATTGGCCACGTGGCAACGCGCATCACTTGGGAGAACTGATTATAGCTCGCCTGCTTCTGGGGGCGTGGCTGGAAGAGTGGGAATGTTTTTGAGCCCGAACGAACGGATGGGGTGCAAAAAGAACCCGCACCCGGTCCGTTATTGTTCCGGGTTCTATTTTTTGGGAGACGGCGCGGGCTCGGCAGGCTTGCTGGCAGCCGCGGAAGAGCTTCCCGCCGGTTTTGCGGATTCCGTTGCAGTAGAACTGCTGGATTTCGAGCCACCTGCGCTCGACGACTTTCGAGCGTAGTCCGTTACATACCACCCCGTTCCCTTGAATTGAATGGCCGGGGCTGAAATCAAACGGGTTAGTTCACCGCCGCAGGCTTCACAAGTCGTTAAGGGAGGATCACTGAACTTTTGAATCTTCTCAATTCGCGAACCGCACTTGCCACACCGATATTCGTAAAGAGGCAAAGCCACCTCCTGATTACTGCCCTATGATTATAGCAATGGATTCGATCCCCAGTCAAAAAACAGGGCGGCGTTGCATCGACAAGTTGTGCGGCCGAGAGGCAATTGGTAAACTATCGCTTAGAACGTAACGATACACTTGAAAGCGAGAAGAAGCGTATGAGCAAAGTGAACCCTCAGGGTGACTACGCGCGCTCGCGAGTTTCCCCGGGCAGATTGTTCATTGTCGGGACCCCCATTGGGAACCTTGCCGACATCACGCTTCGGGCTCTCGACACTCTCAAGTCGGCTGACCTGATTGCTTGCGAGGACACCCGGCGAACGCAGAAGCTTTTGAGCCACTACAAGATTCCGACGGCGACCGTTAGTTACCATGAGCATAATGAAATGACGCGGGCGCCGGAGTTGATTCTTGAAATGGAGCAGGGCAGCGCCATTGCTTTGGTCTCGGACGCCGGAATGCCGGTCCTCTCTGATCCCGGTTTTCGGTTGGTCCACCTGGCCATCCGGCATAAGATCCCTGTGATTCCAGTCCCGGGACCCTCAGCCCTGGTTGCGGCGCTTGCTGCCGCCGGCCTTCCGATGGGTGAGTTTATCTTTGTGGGATTTCTGCCCGCCAGAAAAGCGGCGCGCTGCCGCAATTTGACGGAACTCGCCGCATCCGGCAAGACCATCGTGTTCTATGAAGCACCACATCGCATTGTTGAGGCGTTGCGGGATATTCATGACATTCTTGGCGACCGTGAGATGGTTGTGGCGCGTGAAGTCACCAAGATTCATGAAGAATTCTTACGGGGTTCTGTAGCCGAGATTCGAAAACGTCTGAAGGAGACGCCGCCAAAAGGCGAGTTGACCCTCATCCTGGGTCCGGGAAATCCTGCCGCCAAAAAAGTTCCGTCCGGCGGCTCTTTGCTCGAAGAAGTGGAAACCGCCAAGGCCAAGCAAGGTCTCGATGAGCGGAGCGCTTTGAAAGCCGCTGCCCGCGCCCGCGGAATGTCCCGCAGCGAGGCTTACCGCCAGCTTCAGATTGAAAAGGGCGCGAAAAAGTAGGCGTTTCGGGTTTCGGGGATTTGTTCTGAGGCTCACGAATGCAATGAAGCCCGGAATCTAAAGCAAGGGACTTTGGCAAGGGGCCGTGTCTGGCGCGGAAAGTTGCTTGTGGTCCGCGGCGCCAAAAAAGTCATCCACGCGGGCGAGGACTTCCTGAGGGCTTTTTGAACTCTGCACCGACCTGCGCAGTTCCGCGCCATTCCGCACTCCGTGCGTAAACCAGCTCGCAAACTGCTTCATCTTCCCGATCGCCCCGGGCGTTTCTTCCTGGATCAGCATCGCGTAGTAGTCGCGGATCAACTGGTACCGGTCTGCTTCTGAAGGCTCGTTGTAGCGGCCCGTGCGCGCAAAAGATTCCATCTGTCGGAAAATCCACGGGTTCGACGGCGCCGCGCGTCCGATCATGACGGCGTCGCAGCCGGTTTTAGCCTGGAGGTCGAGAGCGTCCGGCGGACTCATCACATCGCCGTTGCCAATCACCGGAATGCGCACGCTTACCTTGGTTTCCCGGATAAGTTCCCATCGTGCTTTCCCACTGTAGCCCTGGAGCCGCGTGCGCGGATGGATGGCGATGGCTTCGACCCCCGAATCTTCCGCCAGCTTGGCCACTTGGCAGGCTACAATCTCCTCATCGCTCCATCCGGAGCGGATTTTGATCGTAAAAGGAATGCTCACCGACCGGCGGATTTTTTCAAGAATCAGCTTAAGTAAAGGCAGATCGCGCAGCAGGCCCGAGCCCCCGCACTTCACTACTTTCTTGGCAGGGCACCCGAGATTCAAGTCAACGAGGTCAAATCCAAGGTCTTCGATTATGCGGGCGGCGTCGGCCAGATGGTCGGGGTCGGCGCCGAAGATTTGCGCGCTGATGGGCCGTTCTTCTTCGGTGTAGTAAAGGTAACGGCGGGACTTCAGGTTCTGGCGGATCATGCCCTCGCTTGAGATAAACTCCGTCATGATCAGGCCGCAACCGCCCAGGCGCTTGATGAAGCGCCGGAAGACCGTGTCGGTGATCCCGGCCATGGGCGCCAAAATATGGGCGGGCCGGATTCTTACGTTGCGAATCTGAAGTTCTTCAAAAAGCATAAGCAGCTATTTCGGAAGAATCTTGTCCCGATCTGCAATCGCAAATCGCATCTGTCCTTGAGCGATGAGCGCTTCACCTATGTAGGCGGAACCTTGCAACTCCCCCAGGGTTTCACGGAGTTTCAGCACGCGCGCTTCAAAGCGCACCGTATCGCCCGGTGCAACCGTCGCGTACATTTGGGCGGAGGGGATTTGCAGGATCATCGCAATCTTGCCGGCCATTTGCGGCCGTTCGAGCACCAGAATCGCTCCTAATTGCGTGACCGTTTCCAGCAAAATGCCCGTTGGGACAAGCGGAGATGATGGGGAATACCCGAGCAGCATCGCCTCATTAGCCGTAAAGTTTTTCACGCCATGGATTTTGACGCCCGGGGTAAATTCCGTAACTCGGTCCACCAGTAGGAAGGGATAGCGGTGCGGCAACATTCGCACTAAGGCGGATTCAAACGCTTGTTTTTCTGGAGCTAGATTTGCCACGCTGACGGTTCACCTGCCTGAATGTTTGCGGAAGTCTATCCCACGCCCGCATGCCGCCGCGGGTGGACGGATTTTCATTGCTGGTTGAGGTCGAGTTGCTGGGGCGCGGCGGGAGCCTCCGGTTCAGACCTCGGCTTTAGCAGCGCCCGGCCCAAGGCTCGATTGCGCATCGTCCAGTCTCCAGGATGGCTCTGATCAGCTTCATACTGTCCACGCATCGCGGCCAGTTTTGAATCGAGATCGTCCAGATAACTGACCACCAGCGCTTCCATGAACATCGGCTCTTTCGGGGACCCGAATTCCAGCTTTCCGTGGTGTGAAAGGATGATGTGCTCCAGCCGGTCTCTCAAATCTACGGGGAAGTCGGAAACCATGCGCATCTTGTCCCGGACAATTTCAAGCCCGATGTTGATGTGCCCTATCAACTGCCCGCGAGTCGAATAAGCGAAGTGGCGAGCGAAGTTGAGTTCTTCAATTTTTCCCAGATCATGCAACAGAAGGCCGGCTAGGATCAGGTCGCGTTCGAGTGACGGGTAATGGTCGCAAATACGGTCGCCGAGTTCAATCAGCGAACTTACGTGCTCGAGCAGCCCTCCCAAATAAGCGTGATGAAAATGGGTTGCGGCCGGCGCAAGCTTGAACTTCTTCGCGATTTCCTGGTCCTCAAAAACCTGGAACAACAGGGCTTGCAGGGGACGCGATTCGATCCGCCCGACCCGGCTGAGTAAGCCCGCAAACAGCGCCTCAGAATCTTGCGTGCCATGCGGCAGGTAATCCGCAAGTTGGGTTTCTTCCTCGGAGCACTTGGCAATTTTGCGCAGGGTAAGCTGAGGGACGCCCTGGAAGAGTTCCACGCTGCCGAAAATGCGAACGATGTCGTCTACTTCAAACTCTGACTGCAAATGGTCGCAGTCCCAGAGCTTGGCCTTGATATTTCCGGTGGAGTCTTGCAGCTCCAGATCAAGATAGGCGCTTCCATTGCGTGCTGTTTTACGCTCTTTGGAGCGAACCAGAAAAGAAGTTGTGACTGCAGCGCCGGGAACCAAATCCGCAACGTAGGTTTTCTTCACCAAAATCCTGCCTTCGAAGCTTAGTAATTCCCGTAGCCCCCGGGCGGTGCGCCCGTATCAACAAAGCCTGGAGCAAGACGAATGTAGCTTTCTTTTCGCAAGGTCGTCAGGTAGGTGCGGAGTTGGCCCTCGATTCTCTGGTTGTAAAGAAAACCGGATACCTGGTCGGCTACCTGATCAAAAGTGGGAGTTCCCCCGGTACGTCTTTCAAGGACCTTAAAAATCATGTACCCGTATTGGGTTTTGATCAATCCAGAGGTCTCTCCAACGTCCACTTTTGCGATGTCTGCCGCAATGGTTGGAGCGATCGTTCCGGTCTTAAAGAATCCGATATCGCCACCGTCGCCAGCACTTGGCGCGTCTGAATATTTTTGAGCGACATCCGAAAAGTGCACTCCGTCCTGAAGCTGGGCCATGGCTTTCTTGGCAATCTTTTCCGCTTCCGCCGGAGTGTGCTTTTCAGTCGAGACCAGGATTTCCGCCAAGTGGACTCCCGGGGGAGAGTCGAATTGGGTTTTATGAGCTTCAAAGTATTTGCGCGCATCCGCCCGGGAAAGGATGATGCGGGACCCAACTTCTTGCGAGATTACCTTTTGCATCAATAATTGACGGCGAATTTGATTCTTGAAGTCCTCCCATATTAGCCCTTGTTGTTCAACCGATTGCTGAAGCGCGTCAAGCGAGGGCAGGTTGTACTGCTGGCGAATCTCATCCAGGCGTTTGATGACGTCCGTCTCGACGCTAATTCCGTCGTCTTTAGCCTTTTGGACTAACAAGTCCTGGTCAATCATATCGCGGAGCAAGTTCTTGCTGTGGGACTGAAGCTGTTGTTCCAGTTCGGCTCCGGAGTATTTTTGCGCAAGTTGCGCCCGCAGCTTATCTCGCTCTTTATCATACTGAAGTTGGGTGACGATGTTATTGTTCACGCGCGCGATAATGCGCTCCACCAGGCGGGTTGCTCCAAAGGCCGGAGGCGCTCCGCCCAGTGGCAGAACAGCCGCTAACGTTATCCATAACAAGAACTTATGTGTCTTGCTCACGATTACACCCTTCCGTAATCGAGGATCTTCTCCGGCTCAAGAAAACTCCCGGCTGCCTGAATACCCAATGTGTTGACCCTCCAACCCCAGCCATAACTATCCATGTTAGCTCTAGGCTTGCAGTTCCAGCAAGACATTTTCAACTTGCTCCAGGACGTCCGTCCCATGCTTGGGGAGCCGCATCCGGAGCACTCCGTCAGGGTGGAAGGTGATTGCGCGTTGCGCCTTAATGAGACCTTTCAGTTTCTGTGGGTTCACAGGTGCCTGGTTGTGGAAGCGGATGAGAATTTCATCGCCTTTCCTATCGATTGTCTGCACCAGCAGACGCTCGGCCCTGGACTTTACTGTGGCATAGCTCAGCAACCGCTTGACGGAGGGAGGAACGGGTCCGTATCGGTCGATGAGTTCCGATTCCATGTCGGCTTGCTCCTGAGTGGTTGCGAGCGTGGAAATTCGTTTGTACATCCGGAGCCGCTGGCGTTCGTCGGAGATGTAGACTTCCGGAATCTTGATATCGATGCCAAGATTCAGCGTAGTACGGACCTCAGGCTTGGACGGTTCGCCTTTGAGCTCATGCACGGCCTCATCCAGCATGCGCAAATAGAGGTCGACTCCGATGGCGTTCAAATGCCCGTGTTGTTCGCCCCCGAGGACGTTCCCGGCACCCCGCAACTCGAGATCAAGGGCGGCCAGACGAAAGCCTGCCCCGAGATCGGAGAATTCCTTCAGTGCTGCCAGACGACGCTTGGCGATCGGCGTAAGGGTGTCGGTGGCGGGGACAAGGAAATAGGCGTAGGCGCGGCGTTCGGAGCGGCCCACGCGGCCGCGAAGCTGGTAGAGGTCCGCCAAGCCAAAGCGCTCGGCATGGTTGACGATCATGGTGTTGGCGCGCGGAATGTCAAGGCCGTTCTCGACAAGCGCCGTGGCAACCAGCACGTCGTATTTGCCTTCCATGAACTTCAGCATCACGCGCTCCAACTCGCGCTCGCCCATCTGTCCATGCGCGACGCCCAGCCGGGCCGTTGGGACCAGCTTTTGGATTAGAGCAGCGACGCTGAAAATCGATTCCACGCGGTTGTGGACAAAATACACCTGGCCTTCGCGCTCCATTTCGTGAAGGATGGCGGACTGGATCAGGCTGTCGCGGAAAGCGGCCACGGTTGTTTGAATCGCCAAACGCCCTTGCGGAGGACTTTCAATAACCGAGAGATCCCGCAATCCT
>JAJYHU010000323.1 GCA_021784615.1 Acidobacteriota bacterium
GCCGAGCGGTACTGTTATCACGCCGTGGCGACCCCTCGCGAGGAGCCGGCCAGCGCGGCGATCCGGCGGCACAACCAGCGCGGTCAATGCGAAAACTGGCATAAGGAACTGAAGGCGGGCTTGGGCAAGATACGATACCTTGAGCTAGGAATTCTCAGGTGTTATGCTGAAAAGTTATTCCCGTCGGTGCATCATCCTTCGAGGAGGCAAGGCAGCATGCATGTGCGCAAGCTCGGCAACAGTTTATTGTCCGTTTCGGCGATGGGATTGGGGTGTATGGGAATGTCCGAATTCTATGGCGCGCGGAACGATCAGGAGTCCATTGGGGTCATCCATCATGCCCTGGATCTCGGCGTCAACTTTCTTGATACGGCAGACGTCTACGGCAGGGGTAAAAACGAGGAGTTAGTAGGCAAGGCGATCGAAGGACGGCGCAATCAGGTGGTTCTCGCGACGAAATTCGGAAACGTGCGGGACGAGGAAGGCAACTTTCTCGGCCCCAATGGACGGCCCGAATACGTTCGGAAAGCCTGCGAGGCAAGCCTTCGACGCCTCCAGATCGACACGATTGATCTCTATTGCCAGCACCGAGTGGACCGCGCGGTGCCCATTGAGGAAACCGTGGGAGCTATGTCCCGCCTGGTGGAAGAGGGCAAAGTCCGCTACCTGGGCCTTTCTGAAGCCGCTCCGGCGACCATCCGTCGCGCTCATAAGACTCATCCGATCAGCGCGCTCCAAACAGAGTATTCCCTGTGGAGTCGCGATCCCGAGGATGAAATCATCTCGACCTGCCGGGAGCTGGGAATCACCTTTGTCCCCTATAGTCCCCTCGGCCGGGGTTTCCTTACGGGAAAGATCAAGAAGGTTGAAGATTTGCAGCCCAACGACTGGCGCCGCAATGGTCCGCGCTTCCAGGGGGAAAACTTCCAGCGCAATTTGGACTTGGTGAGCCGCGTGGAGGAGATGGCGCGGGAAAAGGGATGCCAGCCGGCGCAGCTGGCGCTGGCATGGGTCCTGGCCCAGGGCGAAGATATGGTTCCCATCCCGGGCAGCAGCCGGAAATCTCACCTGGAAGAAAATTTGCGGGCTTTTGAGGTAACGCTAAGTTCGGAAGACCTGGCGCGCATTGATGAAGTCGCTCCCAAAGGCGCCGCGGCCGGCGAACGCTACCCTGAAACGGCCATGCGAATGGTGAATGGTTGAGATGGTTTTTGCCGCGTGCGGCGCCCGAACACCCGTTGCCGCGAGTCTCGTGAAGAAGGTTAGCACGTTGCGCGTGTGCTAAAGTCAGGCTAAGATGGCCGCATGAAATGGAAGATGTCCACGCAGTGGAAATTTGCGCTGGCAATCATGGTGATTGGCGGCGGCGCGCTGGCGGGTGAGTACTTTCTGGTCAAATGGTATCCCTACTATCAGGGCTACCGGTCCAACAAGGTGCTGAACCTGCTGCCTTATCAAAATGCGGATTTAGGCATTCAGATGCAAGTCGCCGCAGGCATCTACGGGAAGGTGGACGATTTCCCAGGCGGCGTTAGAATCTATCGGCCCAGGATTTTCGGTGACGGGGCGTCCTTAACCTTAACCTCGCAGGCTAACCCCGGACACAACGATGAATTTTCCCCTCAGCTTTTGGCGCAATGGGAGACCAAGGGCACTTATCAGAACATTGCCGATTACCGCTTCGAGCACACAAAGATCCAGAACCGCGATGCCGTGATGATCTGGCAGAGCCGCGGCCCTTCCATGCTCCTGACGGCTCATATTATTTCGGCCGACCACATTGTGGAGGCGAATTGCCTGCCGGGATCGGCCGACGAATCGCTCTATCTCAATGCCTGCGAGTCCAGCATCCAAACCATCAAAGTTGCAGGTCCGCCGCCGCGGCTGAAACCTGAACCGGGAGTCCTGGAACTCAAGCCTGTAAAACCCGCCGGGGGAAAACGCAAGTAAGAATTCCGCGTCGCCTTCAACAAAATCAACCCTCCGCTCGCCGCCCGGATTCTGTTAGACTGGGCAACTCGAATTTTTTGGACAAGGGGCATAGCGAAACCATGCCGGGTTGGGATGCGACGGAAGGAAGCCTGGGAACACCCAGGGGGTTTCGGGCGGCGGCGGTAGCGTCCGGGATCAAAAAATCTGCGGGCGCGCTGGATCTGGCCCTGCTTTTTTCCGATGCGCCGCAAACCGCCGCAGCCGGCGTATTTACCTCCAATCGCGCCGCCGCCGCTCCGGTCATCCTCTCGCAACAAAACCTGAAGAAAAGCCGCGGACGCGCGCGAGCCATCATCGTCAACTCCGGCAACGCCAATGCCTGTACAGGCCGCGCGGGGACAAAGGTAGCGGAAGAAACAGCGCGGGCCGCCGCAAAGCGCCTTGGACTAAGCCCGCAGGAAGTCCTGGTGGCTTCGACCGGCGTTATCGGAACGCCGCTCAAGTTGGATTTGATTCTGAATCAGCTTCCCACCCTGCAAGAAAACCTCTCGGCCGAAAACGGACCGGCGCTCGCCCGCGCCATCATGACAACGGACACCTTTCCGAAGTCCGCCGTCTTCAAGACCAAGATCGGCGGCAGGCGCGTAAGCCTGGCAGGGGTCGCAAAGGGCGCCGGGATGATCCACCCCCACATGGCGACGATGTTGTCCTTTATCACCACGGACGCTGCCGTCGATCCCCGAAGCCTTCAGAAAATGCTGTGGGCGGCCGTGGACGAATCCTTTAATCGCATTACGGTGGACGGAGACACGTCAACCAATGACACCGTGGTGGCGCTGGCGAGCGGCCTATCGGGAGTCAGCATCGGGCCTGGAAGCCCGGCGGGCCGGCGCTTCCAAGCCGGGCTTATCGAGCTCTGCCAGGCACTGGCCAAGATGATTGTGCAGGACGGCGAAGGCGCGACCAAGGTTGCCAGGATCGAAGTCTCAGGCGCCCGAAACGCTGCGGATGCCGAGCGCGTGGCCCGCGCCATCGCAAACTCCCCCCTCGTCAAGACCGCCATCGCCGGAAGCGATCCCAATTGGGGCCGCATCCTTTGCGCCGCAGGTTATTCCGGCGCCAGGATCGATCCCTCGAAGGTCGATATCCGAGTGAACGATTTATATCTATGCCGGCACGGAATTGAAACGGGCTTCAACGAGGCGGCCGCCCGGACGGAACTTGACCGCAAGGAGCATACCCTGCGGGTTGACCTCCACCAGGGCAAAGCTCGGGCGTGGGTCTGGACGTGTGATCTCACCCACGATTACATTCGCATCAACGCTTCCTACCGCTCATGAACACCGATCCGGGGCGCTGCCGGACAAAAACAAGCTTTTCTCAATGATTTCTTGCCCTCGCCCAGGGGAGAGGGTGTCCCGACTTTGCCGGGACGGGTGAGGGGTCTGTAGCAGACTTCGCGCCTTTCGGAGTCTCGGGCTTTTCTTGTGCAATTGACGAACAGGCCGCAGAGTCTCTCGAAACCGGGATTCTGATGCGCTACCCGCTATTGAACTGCTATGTGATACCATGTAGCCACTGTGTGCGACAGACACCAATTTTTCTTTGAATTCGACAAGGCGTTCACGGACCAGCTCATCAGGAAGTTCGAGAGCAGCCCCGCCCACCCTTTATCGGAAGAGGTCGCCCCGCCTCTTAAGGGCGTCTATGCGCTCTATCGTCATGGAAAGCTCACTTACGCAGGGAAAGCCCTCGATACAACATTGAAGCGCCGGCTGGCAGAGCACACTCGCCAAATACGAGGCCGCAGGAACATTTCCTTGGAGACCATCACCTGCCGGTTCCTTACCATCGACAGCGATTGGTTTGTCAGGGCTGGAGAACATGCGCTGATTGAAACCTATGAACCGGAGTGGAATTTTAGCAGCCTTGCTGTAGGATAAGCGGCACACGAGTATGGGTACCGAAAAGCAAAGCTTTACCATTCGAGCGTCCGCCAGCCGCCTGGACAAGGGCTTTCTCGCCGTGCCGCAAAAGTTCAGGGACTGGTTTCCTAGCGCAAAAAGCGAGATTCAAGTCGTATTTGATGACGAGGAGAAAGCGAAGGGATTGACCTTTCATCCTAACGGTCCCGAAGTTAAAGAGAACCGGATATTCGGTCTTGGCCATTGGTTCTCCAAGCGAGGCGTGGGGGAAGGAGACCTGATCTCAATCACCCTCGAAAACCAACCCAAACGGTTATACCGAATCGCCTTGGAGCGTTTCGTTCGAGAGCGGCAAGAGCAAAAGGCACGCCAAAGGCTTGAGGCAGCGCAGACGGATTTGGAGGCCGAGCAGGAATTAAGTACACTGTCGCGTTTGACCAGAAAGCGTTCACGGACGTTGGCGGAAGAAGAGTTGTTGCGCATTGCGCAGGGGTCGATACGCCAACCACGTCCAAGGGTACTTCCGGGCGCAATCGAACGCCACGAAGGTGTGCCTTCGGGAATTCGGGTTCTGCTTCGAGAACTACACGATGGGAAGTGTCAGCTTTGTTCTTTCACTTTCGAAAAACGCAACGGCGAACCGTATTTTGAAATACATCACCTTGACCCGAATGTCGGACATCATCCAAGTAACCTGCTCGTTGTCTGTCCGAACTGTCACGCTCAATTCGAGCATGCGACGGTAACCGATTTCAAGTGGGTCGGGAGCTGGCTGGTCGGCGTGGTGATCAACGGGAAACGTGTTCTCGTCCGGCAACCGCTTGCTCATGATTCGATAAGAAGATCTCTCCTGGGATTGGGCATCCTGGTTGCGGCCATCCAAAGCCGGCGTCTCCTAGTTCGGTAGGACGGGGCGCTGATTGGTAGAGTTCCGATGGATAGAGTTCAGAAAGGGAGATCGCAATGATTCGAATGTATTTCGTGTTTCAAGATCCCCTCGACGATGCCGAAGTCAATCTTTCCTTCGTTGACGTGCCAACGCGGGACACAGATAAAGCGCTTGAGCGCCTTGAGGATGCTGCCGACTCTGGAGAGCTTTGGAGGCTCATGTATCCGGATGACCAGGATCATCCATACAGGCTTATTGAGAACAAGGTGAGCTACCTTGATATTTCGACGTTACCCCATGAGCCAAACACAGGCACGGTCCTGCCGATCTAGAGTTCTGTGCGCCCTGAAAAACCGACGGGGGAGTGAGTGCGGGACCCTATTGTTGGAAGTAGAGTGTTTCTCCATGAATTTGACAAACCTAGCAATCTCAGCCTTGATAGCTTGGGATGAGAGTTCGCCAGCTTGCAGCTTGGTTCTTGAAGCGAGGGCAGCGTAAGGATTGATCTCGAAGCCGACGACGTTGAAGCCCCGAATGTAGCTTTCAAGGAGGGTAGTTCCCACCCCTGCAAAAGGGTCCAGAACCCAAGCGGAGTGAGGATCGACTTCTTTAAGGTATTTGGAAAGGCAATCCTCAACAAACTGCGCTGAGAAGCCGGCGATCCAAGGAACCCAGCGGTGCACGGGAATCTCACGGTTCCGAGTGAACGCAGAGTCCCTGAAACCGGAAGTGACTCCATTGGTGGAAGTAGACATTAAGCAGCCGAATCCAGGAAAATTAAACTCAATTTGCTCCAGCACGACAATACTATCGGCTGCCGACAGCTTCGGCAAGAGAGTCTTTCAAACCAGAGCCCCATTGAACGAACGGCGGGCATTGAAGTAGGATGGGTGTGCTCGTAGAGCTGCAAATCCATCCATGGCCGTGTGACATGACTTCAGAAAAAATAGAGAATCGCCTCATTGTTGCTCTTGATTTTGATACTGCGGAAAAAGCGGTTGATCTTGTCGAAAAGCTCGACGGCCTGGTTTCCTTCTTCAAGGTAGGGATGGAGCTGCAACTTGCCGAGGGGATGCAACCCGTTAACTACCTGATCTCCAAAGGGAAAAATGTTTTCTTGGACCTAAAATATTTCGATGTCCCGCAAACCGTTGAGCGCGCCGTGCGGCGTGCGGCGTCTCTCGGCGTGTCCTTCCTGACGATTCACGGCAACAGAAAGAACGTCGAGGCAGCAGTCAGAGGGCGGGGCAGCGCCGACCTTAAACTTCTTGCCGTGACGGTGCTGACCAGCCTGGATGCTTACGACATCCGGGACCTGGGTTTCCCGTGTTCCGTCGAGGAGCTTGTGCTCCAACGCGCCAAGGCGGCTGCCGAGGAAGGTTGCGACGGCGTGGTTGCCTCGGGGCAAGAGGCAAAGAAAATTCGCGAGGCGGTCGGGCAAAAGTTGCTGATCGTCACGCCCGGAATCCGCCCCGAAGGTTTTCCGAAGCAGGACCAGAAGCGCGCCGTGACGCCCCGTGAGGCCATCCTGGCAGGGGCGGACTACCTGGTTGTGGGCCGGCCCATTACGTCTAATCCCGACCCCTGGCAGGCCGCCGAGCTGGTGCTTGACGAAATGCGCCAGGGCTACGAGGCCGCCCCTCGGTCAAACTGAGCCGCTACCTTTGTACGATACGTGAAGTGGACAGCGCACTCCAATCTGAGGTAGGTGCTCATGGGAAATTGCTGCCCAAGTTCCCCAAGCCCCAAAAGTGACATTGCGTTATTTCGCATATATAATGATGCGCTGGTCGCCCTCGATCTGCTCTGGGAGGCCGCCGCCAACGACTCGAGATATGCCCGACTGCAACTTAGTGCCTTTTCCGAGCGCCTAGCCGAGGCCACCGTTCGCGCCTTGCACGCTTTAGAGGGGAAATAGTGAAGACCTTCTTTGCTGTCTTTTTTGGAATCCTTACTGCTGCCGTCGTCATTCTCATCGGCTGGAGACTTTACCTGCGCTCACAGGCATCCGATCGCGCCGCTGCTCTCCGCTCCGAGATGCTGGAGGTCGCCGCCGGATGTTCCGATAAGGGATACGACGGAGACCTCGACGATGCGCTTTCCTCTAGGCTTGATCTTTACTCCAGCCTTCTCAAGCAGGCTGGTGACGGTGTGACATCCGTGGAAATGAAGCATGCGGCTTTAATGAATCAGCTTATCCAGAAAGGATGCCTTCAATTCTTGCACCCACAGCGGAGAAATTAGGATGTCTCGAAAAATCATCTGCCCCAACCCAAACTGCGGCTATACCGGAGATGCTCGGCAAGAGGCAAGGGGTTCAATGGCAGTTGGATGCCTACTCTGTCTCTTCCTTCTCCTCCCCGGCCTTATCTATTTCATGTTTAAGAGCGGCTATCGTTATTTCTGCCCTAGATGCGGCCTCCAGATCGGGCAGGACTCCTGATGGTTCGCCGCCCGGCGATCGCAGATCGCCGCTACAAGGGCGGAAGTTCGCCCCCTCGGTCAAACTGAGCCACTACCTTCGTGCGAGAGTGCTTCCTTCCTCTGCTATAATCACTCCAGAGCCGAATGTGCTGCGTAACCCTTCGCGAGGAAGGTAGCTGACCCTCCGGCTTTTTGCAATACAACTTAACGCCATGTCAGGAATCATAGGCTACATCGGCAACCGGCGCGTTGTTCCCGTGCTTCTCGAAGGCCTTCGGCGGCTTCAGTATCGCGGGTATGATTCCGCAGGCCTTGCGGCGATCAAAGACGGCAAGCTGGCGATTCGGCGGGCGATGGGAAAACTCCGCAACCTTGAAGAAGTGATCCGCCTGGACCCGATCGACGGCACTTACGGCATCGGCCACACCCGTTGGGCCACGCATGGCGCTCCCACCGAGGAAAACGCCCATCCTCACCGCGATTGCCACGGAACCGTAGTGGTGGTGCATAACGGCATCATCGAGAATTACATGGAATTGAAAGAAGAACTGGCCGCCGAAGGGCACACCTTCACCACCGAAACGGACACCGAGGTTGTCGCGCACCTTGTCGAGAAGTATCTGAACGGCCAGTCGCCGCTCTCCCAGCCTGTAACCCTCGATGAAGCGGTGCGGATGGCTGTGCAGCGGCTGGCAGGCGTTTTTGCCTTGGCCATCATTTCCACAAAGGACTTGAACAAGATTGTTGCTGTGCGCCGGGGACCGCCCGCCGTCGTCGGGCTCGGCAAGGATGAATACCTTGTCGCCAGCGATGTTCCGGCCATCCTTT
>JAJYHU010000097.1 GCA_021784615.1 Acidobacteriota bacterium
GGGCATGTTCCCCGTCGATTTCTTTACCCCCATCATCAGTTACCCGCAGTCCGCTATATTGGCCACAGGACGGATCAGGGACCGAGTGGAGATTCACGACGGGGCGCCCCAAAATGTTCCATCGATCTGGGCGAATGTCGCCGTCGATCATCGGGTTGCCGACGGCGCCACGGCAGCCAAGTTCCTCAGCGGACTCCAGGAAGCATTCGACTCCCTTGTGGAGCGCATCCGACAGACGGGTGATCGAGGTTAACGGCATTTTTGCCCGAAAGTGCAGAGGATTAAGCGCTCTCGTTGGCGCCGAAAACATAAAAGGACGTAAGCACATGAAGATCATTGATGTAAGGGCCATTCCCCTAGTCCGGCCTCTGGAAGAAACTTTCCGCGGCGGAACTTACCAAATCACTTCCCGCAACACGTTAGTCACTGAAATCGAGGCTGACAACGGTCTGGTCGGCATCGCCTTCGGCGGCGATGAGGAAAAATATCAGAGTGAGGTCGTACAGGTGATCGAGTCCGCCCTCAGGCCGCTGCTTATTGGCGAGGACTTGTGGAGCGTAGAGCGGCTGTGGGACAGGATGTTTCAGGCCGACCCAGGCCTTGAAAACCGTGGGATCCATACGTTGGATTTGCTCAACAAGGCCATCCAGATGCAAGCTATCGCTGCGGTGGACAATGCACTCTGGGACCTGTTGGGCAAGAGTTATGGGGTTCCGCTCTACAAGTTGCTGGGCGGCTTTCGGGATCGAGTTCCGGTCATTGCCATCGGGGGATATTACGCAGATGGCAAAGGGGACAAGGAACTGATTGAGGAGATGCGGGGTTATCAAGCGGCGGGGCTGGCTGGCGTCAAGATGAAGGTCGGCCGGGCAACCGTGAAAGAGGATGTGCACCGCGTGCGGGTTGTGCGGGAAGCTCTGGGCCAGGAGTTTGTGATAGCTTGTGATGCCAATCAGGCATGGGTTCCGGAAGATGCGATCCGCTTTGGCGGCGCGGTTGAAGACCTCGGGGTCCGGTGGCTCGAAGAGCCCGTGGTGTGGTATGAGCAACTGCGGGGACTACGGCAGGTGCGGCAAGCCGTGAAAATTCCGGTCGTGGCGGGACAAGGGGAAATCTCCCGTTTCGGCTGCCGCGACCTGATTCTGAATGAGGCCGTCGACATCCTAAACGTCGACGTGACAATCGCGGGAGGAATCACCGAGTGGCGGAGAATTGCGGCCATGGCAAGCATGTTTGGTATTGGAATGGCGCATCATGAAGAGCCCCAGGTTGCCCTTCACCTGCTGGCCTCCATACCCCACGGCTTGTACGTCGAAATTTTCCCGAATCCGGAACGTGATCCCATGTGGTTCGATCTGCCAGTTAAACAACCCGAAATCCAGGGTGGGTATATGAAGGTGCCTCAATGTCCAGGACTTGGGATAGACTTGGATCAGGAAATCATTGCCAAGTACTCCGCCAAGTCCAAGGTTCTTTAAGGCAATCTGCGCGGGGAGTCCTCCCGCCAGACAATTGACTGGGAATTGTATGCGCACAATATTGAACAGGATATCGACCCACATTGCAGTCTTAAGCCATTTGAAAGGAATGAAAAGCCGATGGCCTTCGGAAGGTACTTTGAGGAATTCACGGTGGGTGAAACGATTAAACACTGGCCCGGGCGGACCATAACGGAATTCGACGACACATGGTTCAGCTTAATGACCATGAACCAGCACCCCCTGCATATCGACGAACATTACGCACGGACGACGCAACACGGGCAGCGGCTTGTTAACGGCACCTTGATCTTCAGTTTGGTAGTTGGCATGAGCGTTGCGGACATCAGCGGGCGTGCGATCGCCAATCTCGAATATGAAGAGGTAAAGCATCTGGGGCCTGTGTTTCATGGCGACAGCATCTATGCGGTCAGCGTCGTGCTGGACGTGCGCGAGTCGAAGGGTAAACCGGACCGTGGCGTCGTTTATATCCAAACCAAGGGCTACAACCAAAAAGACGAAGTCGTGCTGACCCTCAAGCGCAAAGTGCTGGTTCCCAAGAAGCCTGGCGAAACATCAAATGCTTCCCCATAGGAAAGGATCTTGCCGCATGTCCCTGCCCCTCGAAGGAATCAGCATTCTAACCGTCTCGCAGTTCGGCGCAGGCCCGTATTCCACGATGGTTCTGGCGGAACTGGGAGCGGAGGTCATCAAGATCGAAGACCCCTCGGTGGGAGGCGATGTCTCGCGCTCGGTTCCTCCGTATACAATTGAACATGACAGCCTGTATTTCCAATCATTCAACCGCAACAAGAAAAGTCTTACTCTCAATTTGAAGTCGCCGGAAGGGAAAACGATCTTTCATAACCTGGTGAAGACCTCCGACGCCGTATTCAATAATCTGCGGGGCGATCAGGTTCATAAGTTGGGCCTGGATTACAATTCGCTGAAGGAAGTCAATCCCAAGGTCGTCTGCTGCTCTCTGGTAGGTTTTGGGACGAGCGGGGCACGCGCCAGCGAACCTGGATACGACTATCTGATGCAGGCCTATGCCGGCTATATGAGCATGACAGGAGATCCCTTCGGGCCCCCGGCGGCCTGCGGGGTATCGGTGATCGATCACGCGGCGGGATTTGCAGCGGCTTTAGGGTTGGTTGCCGCGCTTTATAGCGCCGCCCGGACGGGGCAGGGAAGAGATATTGAAGTTAGCCTTCTCGACACTGCTTTTTCAATGCTGACCTACCTTGCGATCTGGAATCTCAACAAAGGCTTTGCGCCTGTCCGGCGCTCCGGTTCCGCCCACCAAACCCTGGTCCCCGTGCAGACTTTCAAGACTTCTGATGGGTACCTCGTCATCTTCTGCGCAAAAGAAAAGTTCTGGCAAAATCTCTGCGAGGCCCTTGGAATTTCTGAAATGGCCAACGACGAGATGTTCTGCAACTTTGGGCAACGCAACAAAAACCGCGACTTAACTGTTTCCAAGCTGCAAACCATCTTTGCAGCCAGAAGTACTCAGGAGTGGCTGGAGTCATTGCGCGGAAAGGTTCCCTGCGCTCCAGTCCGTAATCTTGAGGAAGCCCTTTCCGACCCGTGGCTACTGGAGCGGAAAATGATTATCGAAACAGAGCACCCGGTCTTTAACAAGGTCAAGCAGGTGGCAAGTCCTATCCGGGTTTCCGAAACAAGCTTTAAGCATCGCCGGGCTCCGCAGCTTGGCGAGGATACGGAAGGAATCCTGAAAGCGCGCCTGGGGCTGACCGATTCAGAGATCGGGGTTCTCAAGCGCAAAGGGGTCGTGTAAGCTGGTTTTGATATGAGATGGCCCCTTGATAGACCGGTTCCATGCGCTTTTCTGTTCGTCCCAGGCAATAGCCTGGAAAAACTTTACAAATCATGGCAATTGGGCGCTGGAGCACTGATCTTCGACCTTGAAGACTCGGTTCCCGAATTTCAGAAACTTCAAGCGAGAAAAAATGTAATCTTGGCTTTGAAGACCGCTCCCGATCGGGCTACACCTGCATTCGTGCGGATCAACGACGGCTCCTCCGCGCATTGGCAAGAAGATATCAGCGCCACAATCGACAAGAATCTGACCGGGTTTTTCCTCCCGAAGTGCGAGTCCCGGGAACAAGCATCTGCCGCGGCAGACATTATCGAAGCTTCGGAAAAAAACGCGGGGATGGCCCCCGGATCGATTTCACTTGTGGCCCTCATCGAAAGCGCCCGCGGATTGGTAGAAATACCGCAGATTATCGACGCCGCGGACAGGTTGGCGGGTCTCGCCTTGGGCGGGGAAGATTTCTGTTTGAATATGGGAATCTCACGAACGGCCGAAGGTCAGGAGTTGCAGTACGCGCGGTCTCACTTGGCGATTTGGGCCCGAGCCAAGGGGTGCCTTGCCATTGACACAATCTATGCGAATTTCCATGATCGCCCAGGGTTGATGCGAGAAAGTCAGATTGCGAAGCAGCTTGGATTTACGGGGAAATTGGCCATCCATCCAAAGCAGTTGGACGTCATCCGCGATGTATTCGCTCCGTCCAAAGAAGAACTTGCAGAAGCTAAGAAAGTGGTTGAAGCTTTTGCCGCAGCCCAGGTTAAAGGGAGCATTGTTATTGCCGTTGACGGCAAGATGATCGACCGCCCGGTTTTTGAACGAGCCCGGCGTCTGTTGGCGTCTGCTCAACGTCGTTAGCTGACCGCTGAGACGCCGTCTTCATCGGACGATGGATGATTAACCTCGAAGGCTACAGGCAGCCTTTCTGTTTTTAATTAGTTCAAGCTGAACAGCTAGCCGTTTATTCGGATTCACAAGCGTGAGGCCAGGTGCAAGTCATGGGATCGGAACCGGAAATGATAGCCCTCCGCAAAAAGGTGGGCCAGTTGACGGCGGTTACGTTAAAAAGTGGGATACAAAAATGGGGCTAGAGGGAATGCCCGCGCTGCAAGTGATTCAAGGTATTGGCGGGGACGACGGGACTCGAACCCGCGGCCTCATGCGTGACAGGCATGCGTTCTAACCAGCTGAACTACGTCCCCTGGACGATGCGAGAGAACGATCTCTCGTCTTTCATTTCAAACTGTGTCATGCAAGAAGACGGGTCGTGAGCCGTGGCCAGTGGTGGGCGGTATCCGGCTCGAACGGATGACCTTCTGCTTGTAAGGCAGACGCTCTAACCAACTGAGCTAACCGCCCTCTGGGTTGGCGCATCGTCTGGAGTATTCTGGACTTAACTGCACGCCTGCCTTGACACATTCGACATAGAGACTATACACTAGCGAGTTCGGAACGGTCAACTATCGCCAATGTACTTGCCACGAGAATACGTTGCTTATATGGGCAGGCAGCTGATGAAGCGCCTCACGGAGGAGGGCCTCATTCAGTTTGAGCAGCCTGAATACGTCAATGAGGTCATCATGCAGGTGGTGCTTGATGAGTTGAGCGTCGAGGACCGCATCAACGACGAAGTGCGCAGAATCCTCGAGGAGCACACCGATCAGATGCGCCAGCTTGGGGCCACGTACGAAGACGCCTTCAAGGCCATCAAAAAGCAGATTGTTCGGGAGAGAAAGATTGTTCTTTAGACTTCAAACCGGTTTCATGATCCGATGAAACTTTCCCACGAAAAAGTTGTGCAGCTTTCCCACCGCATCATTTCAGCCATTGAGGCTCTTGATGAAGTGGAGATTTTCGAGGAACCCAACACAATCCGGCAGGAGAGTGTCCGGATTCTGGTGGACCTGCTTCGCGAAGAGGAGAAAATTGAAGAGATCACCCGCCAGCGCATTGCCTCCCATAAAAGGACCATTCCAGAGGGCGGGGCGGAATGGGACCTCTTGTTCCGCAAGTATTATTCCGACGAGCTTCGCAAGCTCGGCATCACTCCTTTTCAACACCACACCTGAGTATCGCTGGGCGCGCTCGCTCAAATAATTGCCGCTTAGGCGCGCAGACCATCTCTTCCCATGTCTTTGTCGATCTTTGCCGCGAACCTGGGGCGGGAACCTGTGTTGTAAGATTCAATCCCGGCGCTGGAGAACCGGGGGCTTGTCGTCTTCCGGCTTTTGGCTTCCAGCCGGCTGCCCGTTTGGGTTGGTGGTGCTGGTGGTTGGCGCTCGCTTCCGCAGGGTTGGACCGCCTTCCGCTTTGTCCAGCTTCCTTCGCAGCGTCATGACCGTCGCGAGGCGCGTTTTCACATCGTTAAATTCCGAGGTGCTGACCAGATATTCGTCGCGCTTCGGCAGCAGCGTCTCAATTTCTTTTTCGGCTTTGATGATCCGGTTCCCTGTCGGTGGATGATCTGCAAAGATCGTCGGAACGCTGCCGGGACTGCTCCGCTGTTCCTGGACGATTTTCCCGAAAAATGCCACGTACGCATTGGGATCATAACTCGCTTTGTACATATACTGAATCCCCAGGAAGTCCGCTTCAGCTTCATCGTTGCGGGTAAATTTCAGGAACGCCAGCGGCACTCCGTTCATGTATGCTTCCATGACTCCGTAATAAACAGCCGCAGACATCGGGGTGAAGATCAAGGGCAGCATCGCATATTGCAGAATGGTCTGTTTGGTCATCTGGCTTGCCCAATGCCGGGCCGCGACGTGCGCAATCTCATGGGCCATCACGCCGGCCAGTTGGTCTTCTTCGTCAGCCGCCTTGAGCAGGCCGGTATTCACGTAAAGAAAGCCGCCGGGAAGAGCGAAGGCATTGATGTCCGGGGAGTCGATAACTTTGACGGTCAGAGGAATCTTTAAGTCTGAATTGCGTGCCACGTTCTGCGCTACGCGATTCACGTACTCATTGATCACCGGATCCTTGATAATCCTTGCCGAGCGATCAATTTCCTGGGCATAGCGTTTGCCGATCGTGATTTCCTTTTCCTCGGAAATCATGCTGCGATGGGCTACTTTCCGGTTTCCAATGGCGCTGACATTGTCTTTTTGGTCGGAAGACCAGCCGGGAACGCTTGCTGCGATGAGCACGATGAACAACCCCGCGGAAAGGATCCTAAGGTTTCTCATAGCGGCTCTCCTCGCTTTATTTAATTATACTGCGCCTTCTCGCAACAGGATTCCGATTCCCAGCTTGGCTCTTTAAGCCTACAATACACTATTATAGATCATTATGGTGTGCAGGACGTTACATGAAATCGGCAAGGCGACGGCCCGATGCGGTGTCCTAATCGCTTGATATGAATGGGGTTGGCTTGTAGGGCCGGATGCTTCGTTTTTGGGGGGATTGCGGGCGACTGTCTCGTTTGTCCTTGCGCGAGCTTTTCGGCCGTTGACTCTGCAAATCAGGCGCTATAGATTGGCCTGCTTAAGGTGGATATGAAAAAAGCCGATCCGCTTGCTGATGCTCGCTGACGATGAGGGGGCTTTCCTGATGGCGGTTGCTAAGATACAGCCGGGGCAGCTCTGGCGCCTGGACGAAACAGGCGAAAACTGGTTGGTAACGAAAGTCTATTCAGAAGCTTTTGCTTCATATGCCATGCTTCGCAGGGTGGGCAGAACAGAAGATGTCCGCCGCGTGAAGGTTCTGAACTCGAAGGACGGGGCCGTTTTGACCGGCTTTACATTTGCGCAAGGCTCAGGAGAGTTTTAAGCCGGCCCTTTTCTGCGCTTTGCCGCAGATGTCACTATCGGGTTTGCCCTTAAATCTTCTGGCGTGCTTCCCAAAATGCTTTCACATGCGCTCAACCTTGTAGGCGTTCTTGTCATCTCCTTCATCTCCGGCTCAGGCTATCTGGGGATCGTTTTGCTGATGGCGATCGAGTCGGCGTGCATCCCGCTGCCTTCGGAAGTCATCATGCCGTTTTCAGGCTACTTGGTTTCCGTCGGACGCTTCAGCCTGTTGGGAGTGGCGCTGGCGGGGGCATTGGGCTGCAATCTGGGGTCGATTGCCGCGTACTACGCGGGTGCAAGGGGCGGACGGCCGCTTGCGGAGCGCTACGGCCATTACGTTCTGGTAACGCGCCGCGACCTGGAGTTGGCTGAGCGGTGGTTTGCCCGCTACGGCGACTGGGCCGTCTTCTTCGCCCGTCTGCTTCCCGTGGTCAGAACCTTTATTGCGCTTCCGGCCGGTATTGCCCGCATGAATTTTGTGCGTTTCAACATCTACACTTTTCTTGGCTCGCTGCCTTGGTGTTACGCTCTTGCCTATGCAGGGATGAAGCTGGGCCAACGCTGGAAGACCCTCGGACCGTATTTCCACCGCTTCGACACGGTCTTTATGGTTCTCCTGATTGCCGGAGCCTTGTGGTTTATCCGCAACCGCTGGAAGAACCGCTTGCCTGCGGATTGAATTCCGCCCGCGCGCCGCAACTGCCGGTTAACCTGCTGGGAGGGCGGAACGGCCGCGCTCGAGAGCCTTAGACCGACTTCACGGGCAGCGTGACGATATCTTCGACGGCGGCCACCTCGAGAGTGACAAACGGCTCGCCGTACCGTGTGCCGATCATCAGCCCGAAATGCCGGCCAAGAGACCCGA
>JAJYHU010000386.1 GCA_021784615.1 Acidobacteriota bacterium
AGGACCTTGCCGATGATGGCAAGGTTCGCCGGCTGATCCAGTTGGTCGAACTGCAGCCAGATCTATACCTGCCCAGACTCAAGCGCCTCGCCTTGGAGACACCGCGCGAAGAGCTTAAAGCGATGCACGTGGCGACGGGCTTTGGCCGGAGCCCGCGACGCGAACTCGTCTGGTTCTGCGAGAGGGCGATGGCCTTGCCCGAATACTTCAGCGACATTGAGGAAATGTTACTCCGCCTCGCCTTGGCGGAGTCCGAACCGGGTCTCGGCAACAATGCGACGCATATCTGGCAGCAGATTTTCCGGCCCGTACTCTCTGGGACGGCGGTACCTTTCGGTGATAGGGTTAGAATCCTACGCAAACGGCTGTTTACCGATGATGCGAAAACTTTGCGGCTGGCCATGGGCACATTGGGGAGCATATTTGCATCGCTTTGGGGGCTTGGAAGCCGTATGGCCGGACCAGTGGTCATCATGGGGAGAATTCCCCCCGCCGATTGGCAGCCTCGTTCAAAAGAGGAGAGGGATGATTGTTGGCAACTGCCCGTAGGTCTCTTGTCGGAATGCTCCATTTCGTCCAACAAACATCTTTCCCACGCCGCCCAGCTCATTGCCGTAGAAAACATACGCAACCTGATTCCGCGGGGATTCTTCGGTGAATTAAAGACGATTCTTGCCCCCGAAAGGATTCCCGGTGTCCTGTTGCCGCAGCTTCTTGGAAATATCGGCTTCCTCCTTAAACACAATGTGGCGGGCGGGAACCTGCCATCGAAGCTGGTCGAGGAAATCAAAACGTGGCAGGCCAGCCTAAAACCGAAAGATGTTAGTACGCGTATCATCGCCGCCGTAGGCCAGCAGATGCTGGACCACCGCAAAGAACCGGGCGACTCTCCCTGGAATACCGAGTTGGCCGCACTCGCCCACGAAATACTCGTGGACGTCGGCCTGTTGCAGAAAAACCTGAAGTGGCTCTGTTCTGACGAAGCTCGTTCGGCTACGGCTTTCGGAATCGCGCTAGGCAAATTGGACAAGGACGCCCAATTGATCAAGACTGTAATGGATGCCATTGACGAATACCACAGTACAACGTTTGCCGTCGGTTATTTGAGCGGGTTACTTAGCGTTTCTCCCGCCCACGCATCGACACTAAACACGTTGCTTGATTCTCTGGTTGAGCGGTCACCGCGAGATGCATTCCAACTTATCACGGCCGGCGGTGATCTCGTGCACGCCTTCGAGCGTGTGACGAAACTTGTGCGTGACGGACGACTCGGCATTGAGTACCTGCTGACGTTCGATGTCGGCCTCCGCGGCACGGACGGCCGCTGCCGGCAGTTGACCAGTGAGGAAACGCTCGCAGTGCTGGAATTGCTTGCGAATCACAGGGGTGTGGCCGACGAACGATCACTGGACGCAGGCGTAAATTTCCTCTGGGCCCAGACTATGCCAACGTCGGGCCGAAGACCGGAGGAGCTATTCGGAAACCCCACCGCGAAAGAGTTGGCAAAGAAGATTCTTTCCGCAAGCGCCAAGCTCGGTGGCTATTACTGGCGCGAAGCCATCGTGACGATGTTGCCGTTTGATCCCAGATTCGTTATCAAGACCTGCACTTGCTCTATGCTTACGGGGAATGTGGTCGCGGCAAAGGAAGCTGAGGCCGCGCTTGCCGTGGCACTACCCGAGCACGCGGCGGCTGTTCTTAAGGCGTTGTCGCCGTATGTTCGAAGCAAAAAGACCAAATGGAAGTTCCGAATGCTGAAATATGGTGACCTCGTGCGCGCGCTGCCCGGCCTGGATGTAAATAACTGGCTTGATAAGGTAGGGATTGACGGTGCCGTGGCCCTCGCGCGCTCGCTACCAGCCCCTTACTTGGACGAAAAGCAAGCTCCCATAGTGCCCGAGCCGACCCTTACGGTGCTCCGGCGTTTTGGAGACAATAAGGAGGTATTCCAAGAATTCTGCATTGGACTGCATTCCTTCCAAACCTATTCTGGCGACATCGCAGCCCAGCATACGCGCGAGGCGGAAATAGCGAGAGCATTTCTTGATCACAAGCTCGACGTTATCCGACGATGGGCGCAGCATGAGATTAGAAGTTCAGAGCGTGAGGCGGCTAGGGAGCGGCAGGAACAGGAAGAGTTCGGCATTTGACCGGCAGCCTAATTTCTGCATGAAGATATGTGAAGGGTAAAGCTCGAAAGGAGATTTATTTTATGGCAGACAATCAAGAGGCCACTGAGTCCGGTACAGAGAAGCCACCGTTGCTTCCATGCAGCGCAGATTCCGGGGCGGGGCATCCAGCGGGTGCACAGAGCGGTCCTCCGGAAACCATTTCACAGATCATACATACCCTGGCGGATCGTGCCGATCAGCTGATCAAAATCGTCACGCAACTATGTGAACGTCACCTACACGCCCAGGAAGCGAAGGCCCGTTTCAGTATTCGCATGTCCCTTATCGCATGCGGAGTCGTGCTGGCGATTGTCGTGGTCGCTGGAATCCTAACCTTTACAGGTAAGATAGGCGGATCGACCTTTACCTTTCTCTTGGGGCTAACCGTCGGGTACATACTCACGTTCATTCGGGATTCAATACAACCACCCAAAAGCCAGTAGGTTTGGTGGCATTATAAGTGAGGAGCCAGACATGCCTGAAAAGCGAAAACATCACTACGTGCCAGAATTCCAGTTGGCATTTTTTACGTCCGATGGCACGAAAAACGGCGAATTTTACGTTTTCGACCTTGAACAGAAAATAATTCGTAAATCGAAGCCGCACAACGAAGCCCATAAGGCCAATCTCTACATGCCTGACGCAGGCGCTTTGGCGGGTGCGGCTGATCCGGCTGCCGCGCGGACTCAATTCGAGGATTTCTTCACCGGCATGGAATCCGACGTTGCGCCCGTCATCAAGCGTGTTGTCGAAGCAGGCAAGCTTCCTACAGATATCAAGGACCGTGTGTGGATATGGTATTTTGTCGCCATGAATATCTTTCGGACGCCAGAATTCTTACAGCAAGCCGATGTTAACGCCATGCAGGTTGCGCAGCAATTAGCGCTCCATACGTTTTCATCCGACGAAATATGGAAACAGTACCAAGCACGTAAGGCCGCAGAAGGCAAGCCCGTAGACGATGCGGAACGAACAAGGCTGATCGGGCTGTTTCGAAAGTACCCAAATGCCGTGACACTGAATAAAGGCTCCATTCTGGGGATAATACCGACAGCAATTGAACTGGCGGTGCCACTCTTAGCAAAACGGCATTGGCGGGTGGAAGCCCTTGCGCCAGAGGGCGGCGACTTAGTGTTGCCCAACTGTCCGGTGACTCTCACCCAGCGCCGCAGTGTGGTGCCTATGAATCTTGGGGGTCTGCGCGCCGAGGATACGCTTATGCTGCTTCCGCTGTCTCCGCGTACATTGCTGGTCTCAAGCTTTGGCGTCCTCGAGCCCACCACCGAGACTGCCGCCGTAAACGGGAATACAGCGGCATACCATTCCCTGGAGCAGCGAGGGGACATTGCTAACAAGTCGGCATGTGTGTTTGCCCGTAGGCCAGATTTCCCGATAGTTGCCGCCGACGGCACAATAACGACGTTTCGAGCGGTTTTTCCCGAATTCAGGATTGCCGGTGTGTAATCAGCGGCATCCGTTGAACCATTGCGCGAGTGCCGATGGCTGTCCGCGCAGACCAGTGACAAGGAGAGGCCGTGCAATTCAAGGCTGGCAATCTGGTTCATTCCCCGCATGATCTCGTGGCATTTCTCGAGGGAGAATTCGGATCATGGATGGATCGGCTGTATTTAATACGCGGCCAACTCCCCGCAGCCTATACGCTGCCCTGGGACGGACTGACCCTTGCTGCGCTTACACCTGACGCGCCGACCGAAGACCAGGAACTGGCGGCAAAGCGTGGTTCAGCACACGAGGCGCAGTATGTGCAGGAAATTAAGGGTCGCGATGGCGATCTCGTCGAGATTCCCCATGATGACAATGCCGCCCGGCGCACCATTGCCGAAATGAAGGCCGGACGCCGCTTCTGCTCTGAAAAATGGCAACAGTTATGCGAACCATCCCGCAACTCCCCTCTCCCGTCTCTTATGGGGATTACCCCGCCCGCCGCGCCTATAACTCCATCAGGCACGCGCGGCCTTCCCGGACGCCAACGGTGCCAGCGCATCTGGACCGCTGCGGCCACCTGCCGCCAGCAAGGCCGATCCTTAGTATGATTACCTGTGTGCCGCGCTCGACGCCTACTTTACCGATCGCCCCATCCCTTCCTTGATGCCCACCGGGCCGTGAACGGTTGCTGTTTTTCTGCTTGACCTCTTTTCACCACCTTTTTATAGCCAACTCCGCACCCTTCGCGCGTGACATTTGGTTGCGGCTGCGCCGCGCTGGCGGATATCAACCGCGCGCGGTCAAGAAGCAGGGCTGTGGCGGCCTGGAAGACCGCCCTCCCGCGGGGCTGGCGGGACCGCGCCGCGCCATCAGAGCGGGCCGGACACGTCATACCCGCCCGTAGAGGTATTCATGCAGGTAATGGATGGTGATTTCCTGATCGCCGGCGTGCCGGGCGTTCAAATCGCCGATGGAAACCAGTCCCAGCAGAACGCCATTGGCATCGCATACCGGCAGGTGCCGAATGCGGTGATTCTTCATGATCGCGCTGGCCTCGTCCAGGGAGGTTTCGGGCGGGCAGAAGATCACCGCCGTGGTCATCACGTCGGAAACCGTGCTGTGGCGCGGATTTTTTTCTTCGCCCACGACCCGCGTCAGGATGTCGCGCTCGGTAAGTATACCGATGATCCGATCGTCCTGCACCACGATGAGCGAGCCGATGCGATGCTGGTTCATTTTTTGCGTCGCTTCCAGTACGCTCTGGTCCGGCGAGATGGAGTACACGCGATTGGATTTTCCCTCCAGAATACCGGCTAAGGTTCCCATGACAATCTCCTTTGCTGAACCGATATGAATCATCGCCACGGTGGCGGACCTTCAGAACTTAAGAGCCACAAGCCACAACTAAACTATAGCCGTAACGAATCGAAATGCAAGATTGTGAATAACTTAACGAAGGCGCCCGGCCACGTTTTCCGGCAACCCGGCTCCGGGACGGTCAAAGTCTTCCCGCTCCGCTCGTGTGGGCGGCGTTTTTTCCCTGCGCGCCGCATCAAAGATTGCCGAAACTTGTCCCCTCCGGTTTCATAACCGGTGTCGTAATATGAGGCGCAAAGAAAAACCGCGCCTGTTATCGCTGTGCGGTTTGGATAATCTCAGGATATAAGCCAGTGCGTTTTCTCATGCAGGGGCCTCCCTGCCACGATGATCGCCCATCCCACCAGCGCGCCGGCGCAAAGGATGGCTCCCAGCCACAGAAGAGAAAAAGCGCCCGGATTGGGTAACTTGCCGGTCATGTCCAGCATGGCTGCAAACCCGAGGAGAAGTCCTATCCAGAATATGCTTCGCAGTGCCTTTGGAGGCCGGGAAAATCGCAGGGGATTACGCAAGGAATTCGCCGGTGCGGATGCCGTGGAAATCCTGCAGAATCGGGATGGGGCCAGTCGTTTTTCATACTGGTTCCTCCCTGCCACGATGATCGCCCATCCCACCAGCGCGCCGGCGCAAAGGATGGCTCCCAGCCACAGGAGAGAAAAAGCGCCCGGATTGGGTAACTTGCCGGTCATGTCCAGCAGGACCGCAAACTCGAGGAGAAGGCCTATCCAGAATATGCTTCTCAATGCCTTCGGCGGTCGGGAAAATCGCAGGGGATTACGCAAGGAATTGGCCGGTGCGGATGCCGTGGAAATCCCGCAGAACTGGGATTGCGCCAGCCTTTCGTGGCATTCCCCGCACACAACATCCTCCTTGATTTGAGACGGCGTTGGCATCCATCCGATGACGCGCCCACAATTCCCGCACGTTAGAGTTGTCTGGTCCGCCATGATTTGCTCCTTTTCCGAGGTCTAGCCATGGATGGTATCACCATGGCCAAGTCCACCCCAGTGGTGCATCAGCCGGTTCCGCATTCGGAAGCTTGCGGCGGCGCAGCTGCCGCTCTACTCTCAACCTTCTACTCTCTTTCGTCTGCGCATCATCAATCCCAATCCGCCCAATGCCAGCAATGCCAGCGTGGCCGGTTCGGGAACCGTAATGACGCCCGTCGGGTAAACATTGATCGCTCCTCCGGCATTGTTGATCAGAGCGCCGGGCAAGAGGTTATCAATCCCAATGTCGGTGGTAATTTTGAAACCCCCGGAAATACCGAAACTGCTGATGTCGACTATCGGCGAGGTGGTGCTATAGGCCTCTGATCCCGGTGTGGCCGCAAGCGAAACCGTCTTCTCCGGGAAACCGAACGTGGCCGTTCCCGGTAGATTATCACTTACCGATCCGGACGCGGTCAGGGTCTCATTGCCCGTTGTATCGGAAGCAAGTACATCCGCCGCCCCCTGTGTATATTGAGCCGTCTTGCCCGCAGGGATGGCGAAGCCGGAGTCGGAAGCCGTGAAGTCGATACCAGTGTTCGAGCCGCTATTGGACAAGCCGATGATACTGGGCGAAAGTTGATTCTGCGTATTGCTGGAAATTTCTCCGACGTATAGGTTGCCCCACGAAAAACCGCCGTAAGTCCCACTGCCGAAGTTGTGGCTTCCCGATGAAGCCGCCGTGAGCGTTTGAGTATTACTGCCCACCTGAATGTTCACAACAATGTTGCCGAATACCGCCGGGGCGCTCATCATGGCCACGGATGCTCCGGAAACTGCGAGAATTCTTCGAATGTTCATGGCGATCTCCTTTTTATGTCTCTTGACGGTCAGACACTCACTGCGGCGATGCCACAAACATCGCCCGCATTGTTAGAAATTTTCAGCACACATCCTGCAATACCATGCGATACCAGACCCCATACCGGACAACACACTGGCGCGACACCGCCATGGCCAGGCGCTACACAGCGCACCTTTCCTGTAAACAGAACTTCTGACGACATAGGAAGTATACACCATTTATAAGACAATGGCAAGAAAAAACAGAAAAAATATAATTTTCGCAAACGATGCACAGTATATTCGTAAATACGAACATAATAAACGCGAAGCCGACATACCGAAACCCGAGGACGCTGGAAAGTAGCTCTGTAACCTTAGCCCCAATACGGTTTACTTAAGAAGAAAATAGCAAAAAATGGGCATCCATTGCTGATAGAACGTTTGGGACCAATCTTAGGAGGCCCCAGATCATGTCTGGCATACCCTTCCAGGCCGATATTGTCATCCTTAAGTAAACCGTATTGGGGCTAACTGTACCATCAAGCAAGGAACCGCGCCGCAATAGAGTGCCGGCTTCGCTCATTAAAAAACAGGATTAGCGCTGTAGTGTTGAGTGATGAGGTTACAATTGATACGTATGTTCAATCCTTACGCATTTTTGTTGCTCCTGATTTTTGGCGGGGTTTTCGCCTTCGCCTTCTGGAAAGCCGCCGAGATCGATGAGCAACCGCGGTGGCTGTGGGGCGGCCTTTCGGCGGCGGTTTTCTTTTTTACCTTCTTTTATCTGGGCTGGAGCTACGTCGGGATTTTCTTTGGCCAGGTTCTCCTGGCCGCGGCGATCGCCATTTTGCGCGCGGTACTCTATATAATTGATATCAACAAGAAACCATGATAGGCGCCGCTTCCGGCGGCCACGTTTGGCTCTTACTTCGCGGCCGGTTTATTTGCCATGGGTTTGGACGGCGGAGCGATGAATCTTTCAATCGCTTTCACCAGCGCCGACGCTGGCTGGAACACCCATTGAGGAGCGCCGGCTGCCGGCGGCTCTAACCGCATGGCATACCAAGACGTCCCGGCCGGCTTTTTGCTTATGGTTGGGCGGCCCGGGAGTTTGCCCGCAACGGCGGGTTTTCGGTCGGACGATCGTAAACGGGGACATCCGGGCCACATTTTTCTGTTCCACAATTCAATGGAAAT